>CAJBRY010000680.1 GCA_903958085.1 uncultured Geobacteraceae bacterium | reverse complement strand
GTTGCATTGATGGGTTGTGAGCCGCCGCCTGAGGCTTCCTTTCCAGTTTCTGCCGGTACATTCGCTGTTGTCGGATTCTGGCCTGCCGAACTTGCTAAGACAGCAGGCAGTTGATAATTAGTCATAAAAAGACCGCTACCAAAAACAAGCAGAATATATAGTATCTTTTTCAGTCTCAAGACGTTTTGACCTTTTTCTGTATAGAAATCTCATCAAGGAAATTTCGTTCCTTGGTAGCCATTTCCTGTTTAAATTCTTCAGCCTTTTTTTGTTTTAACGATTCAAGAACTTTTTTATCCTTACTTGCTTCCAATAATTCAGCCCTTTTTTCGTTCATTACTTCATCCAGTTGCTCTATCTGCTCTTTCTGCAGCTTTATCTCTTCTCTTTTGCGTCCGAAAAAATCAGAATACATTCGTAGATCATCAATACATTGCATCTCCTGCTGACATCTTTGAAACTCCTGTGTCAATAAGTCTACCAGTTGTTCTTCCCGCTTCAATTCATGATTGGCATATTCAAGCTGCTGCCTGGCAGTGGCAAACTCCTGTTTGCGAACCCTTTCCATTTCGCGGCGATATGTTAAAACCTGTTCAAGCTCAAAAGTTTTACCAGCCATTGCCGGTTACTCCCACGACAAACAGTCGAAATCAGAATGCAAACATGGTTTTCAAATCCTTGACGGCTTCTTCAAGCATCACCGGATCATGCACCGCCTGCTTCATAAAGGACTGCATCTGTGCAATATGGGCTATAGCATAATCTATACCGGAATTGCTCCCGGCCTTGTAGGCACCAATATTTATCAAATCTTCTGATTGACGATATGTCGCCAGCACTTCCTTGAATTTTGAGGCAACATCCAGATGCTCCCTTGATGCGACATCTGTCATGACGCGGCTTGCACTTGCAAGGATATCAATAGGAGGATAGATGGTTCGAGCAGCCAGGTCACGCGACAAGACTATATGCCCATCAAGAATGCTGCGCATTGCATCGGAAATAGGTTCGTTGAAGTCGTCACCTTCCACAAGCACTGTGTATAGAGCTGTGATGCTCCCCTCAGGGAAATTTCCTGTCCTTTCAAGTAGTTTCGGCAATGCGGCAAAGACGGACGGTGTATAGCCTTTTGTGGTTGGAGGTTCGCCAATGGCAAGACCTACCTCGCGCATTGCCATTGCAAAACGGGTTGCTGAGTCCATCATCAAAAGGACTTTTTTCCCTTGATTTTTGAAATACTCTGCTATTGTGGTAGCAATATAGGCGCCGCGCATCCTGACTAGAGGGGGCTGATCTGAGGTTGCAACTACAACGACAGACTTCTTAAGTCCCAGTTCCTGCAAATCTTTTTCAATAAATTCACGCAGCTCACGGCCACGTTCTCCTATTAGGGCAATAACGTTCACGTCGGCTTCTGTATAGCGGGCTATCATACCCAGCAAGGTAGATTTGCCGACGCCGGAGCCTGCCATAATTCCGACTCGTTGACCCTGACCGCAGGTCAACAAACCATTGATGCTGCGGATTCCAAGATCCAGTGGTTTCCGAATAGGAGGCCGGGACATTGGATTTACAGGCAACGCATATATAGGGTACTCTTCCTCTACGTCGATGGGTCCTTTATCATCAATCGGATTGCCAAGACCGTCTATAACCCGCCCGAGCATTAGGGGTCCCACTCCCATGGAAGCATTATCACGCCGAACAGATATCAGGCTGTCAAGACCTACACCCCTTAGCTCGCCAAGGGGCATCAAGAGTGTTTTATTATTACGAAAGCCAACTACTTCGGCAGGGATAGGCTCACCATCAAGAGGCTTGATTTCGCAGATAGCACCGACCGAAGTGTCCGGACAATATCCTTCTATTACCAGTCCAACAACCTGAGTAACTTTCCCCTGCAACCTGACAGACTTTGTAGTCGCAAGTGCAGAACGATATTTTTCAAGATTGAGTTTTAAGTCAGGCATGGCACATCATGCAACGGTGGAGGCCTCAGCTGCTGCAGCGGCGGTACGCTGTTCGAGAAGAGTTCGGTATATCTGTTCCATTTGGCCGTCCAGAGAAGCGTCGATAGTCCCCATTTCCGTATCTACAAGACAAAAACCAACTCCAACAGATGGATCTGGCTTCAGCAGCAATCGCTCGTTTAGCAGTTCCTTTTGCAGCAACTCGTCCCGCCCTGAGGTAACTAGCAGATAGTCATCCGGATTGATGCGAACCGTTATTTCTTCGCGTGCTGACAAACCGGCAAGCGCATTCTGTACGACGCCAGCCAGAATTGATCTGTCCTGCTCAATTTCCCGAATGATTACTTTGCGGGCTACGAGCATTACAAGATTAATCAGTTCATCCTCTGATTCCCTGAATATTTTATCCCTAAGGTCATGTATTGATTCACTTGAAGACCGAAGCGCCCTGAAAACATTCACTAGTCCTCGTTCAGCCAGTTCCTTTCCATCTTTAAGGCCGGCATTAAAGGAGTCACTAAGTTTTCTATTAAGTTCTTCTTCGCTTATTTCAATGGGAGGTGGTCCTGTATCCTCGGCCTCATCTCCAGATGAATCCGGCTGATCAAATCCCTGGAACAAACCAAGCGGAACAAACCCAACGCTACTTTGAACGGAACCGGCAGTTACTGCTGTAGTGTGGTTTATACTTCTGAAGCTATATTCTGTAGCACCGGCATCGATGTAATCAGCCTGCTTTATTATCTTAGACGAGGACATCGTCGCTTCCACGGCCTGCCAGAACAATTTTCCCTTCTTCCTCCATTTTGCGTACGATCTTTATGATTTCCCCCTGAGCTTTTTCGACGTCCGAAAGTCGTACCGGTCCCATGACTTCCAGGTCCTCCTTGATCATATCTGCTGCACGACTGGAGATATTCTTGAAAATCTTTTCCTTAACTTCATCAGGAGAGGTTTTCATGGCCAAAGTCAAAGTATCATTTGAAACTTCGCGCATGACAGACTGTATACTGCGGTCATCCAGCGCAAATACATCTTCGAAAGTAAAGAGGTGCTTACGAATAATTTCAGACAAAGGCGGACTGAGTACGTCCAGTTTATCTAGTATCTGCTTTTCCTTACTACGTTCAAAGTGGTTGAACATATCGACAACTTTGTCAATACCACCAACCTTATAGCGCTGGGTTCCCCCCATAGATTGCAGTTCACGTTTCATAACATCGTCAATTTCTTTCAGTATGTCTGGAGAAACCTGTTCTACATCAGCTATCCGAAGGACAACTTCAGCCTGTAACTCTTGTGGCAGTAGACTGATAATTTCGCTGGTTTGCTTTGATTTAAGTTTAGCCAGGATGACGGCAATGGTCTGAGGGTGTTCTTGCGAAAGGAAGTTGGCTATACTTTTAGAATCCATATTTGCAAGAATATCGACTAGGTCACCATAACTGGAAGCTTGTAACTCATCCATCAACATCTGAGCTTTTTCTGGGCCAAGCGCCTTTTCAAGAATCTTCAAAACAAATTCATCGCCCTGAGAGAATATGCCGGCCTCTGGATCAATAACCGTAGTAAAGTCTGAGACAATAGTCATAATCGTTTCGCGCGAAACATGTCCCAGGGAGGCCATGCTTTTACTGATTTTTTTTATTTCACTATCATCCATATGTTCATATACTTTGGCAGTTACATCATTGCCTAAGTACAGCAACAAAACGGCAGCTTTTTCTGAACCAGTCATAAATTTCCTTCTAAAGTAAACAAAAAGTTACAACGCCTATTTATCCTCAGAAACCCAGTTTTGTAATATTTGAGCAACTTGATATGGGTCTTTCTTGGCCTGTTCAATCAAGCTCTGCTGTTCTGCCATCTGCGAGTTAATCAAAGCCCTTTCTGCAGTCGTCAGATCCCCGCTTGCGACCGCCTCAAAACTCTCAAGCGTTGGACGTCTTGTCAACCGTAACGATGAAAGTAAAGGACGAATAACAAACATGATCAATGCGAGAAATCCAACTCCAATCATCAGGTTTTTTGCCAGTGAGATAAAAAACGGATTATTCCACCAGGCAGCGGTTTCGCTACTGCCAGCTTCTCCGGTATCCTGAAATGGTATGTTTTGAACGCTCATCTGATCTCCGCGTTCAGGATTAAAGCCTACCGCACTTTTTACAAGAGTTTCAATTTTCTGTAGCTCGTCAGGGGAGCGCGGCACATATTTCGCCTTTGCAACTTGACCTTCTTTTACAGCAGCCGGCTCTTCATACTTTCCATCAACCAGAACGGCTATTGAAATTTTGCTTAATGCTCCAACCGGTTCAATAATCTTTGCGGTTGAACGGCTTACTTCATAATTAAGTGTTTCGTCATTTTTTGAACCACCACCCGAGGTTGACCCATTTCCTGCAGTTGTTCGCCCGAGGTTAGTCTGTACTCCAGGAACGCCTGACCCGCTGGTACTGGAAGCTCCTTTCTCTTCTGTGCGCTGTTCACTCCTAACGGCAATTGACTCTGGATCAAATTTTTCCTCAACTCTTTCAACCTGTTTGAAATCAAACGATGCTGTGACTCGGGCTACCGACTTACCACCACCGACAATTCGATCTAGCAGAGACTGAATTCGCTCCTCAACATTTTTTTCGTAAGTACGCTGTGTTTCCTGCATGGCAGAAGTCATGCGGGCTGTAGGGTCACTGCTGCCGCCTTTGCTGAGAATCTTGCCGCGACTATCGAGGACGGTGACATGCTCGGGATCCATTCCCTCAATCGATGCCGAAACCAGATGAATAACCCCCTGAACTTCAGAATCACGGAGGGCGCGGTTTGATTTCATCTTCAAAACTATTGAAGCGGTGGCCGGTTTTTCGTTGTCCTTGAAAAGCGATTTTTCGGGTATGACAAGGTGCACTCGTGCCTGCTCAACTCCGGTAATCTGCGAAATTGTGCGGGATAGTTCACCCTGCAAAGCCCGCTGATAATTGAGTTTCTGCACAAACTCCGTCATTCCGAAATTTTTCCTGTCAAAAATTTCAAATCCAACACCGCCACCCTGCGGAATTCCCTCAGAAGCAAGTGTCAGGCGAAGTTCATAAACTTTATCAGAAGGAACCAGAACCCCTTTGCCGTCTGGAGTTATCTGATAGGGCGTTTTGGAGTCCTTCAGTTTTTTGACAATCTCACCCGCATCTTCTGATGTGAGGTTAGTAAAAAGTGGCTTGTAATCCGTACGGTTAGCGATGAAAATAAGAATTGCAAATGCGACAGCTGAGAGAAAGGCTACAACAGCAATCATCATCTGTTTCCCTGGCGAAAGAGCTGTAAAAGGCTCTATAAGTCTGCGAATTCCTTCTGGCATTTGAAAAGTTTAGACTCCTTTTGCGGGTTAAGCGGCAGTATAGACTTTAAACCTGCATCCTCATTACTTCCTGATAAGCCTCAATTGCCTTGTTGCGTACCGACGACATGAACTGGAACGAAAGGCTGGATTTCTCGACAGCAATCATTACTTCGTGAAGGTTTTTGTTCTCTCCGCTCGCAAGCCCCTGAATCGCCTTGTCCGACTGAACTTGAATGTCATTTACTTTGGACACAAGTTCACTGAAAAATTTTCCAGCACCTTCAGCCGTAGAAGATGAGCTTGCTTTAGTCATTTCCGGGAAGGCTTTCGACATGCCAATTCCGCTACTTATTCCATTAATTATCATGGTAAATCCCCTTTAATGTTTTCTGGTTATTCCTTTGTTCGAGAAAATTACCTGCCGATTTCCAGAGTTTTCATAGCCATACTTTTGGCAGCTTGTACTGCAGTCACATTGGCTTCATACGCACGCGTAGCACTGATCATGTCAGCCATTTCCTCAACAACGTTGACGTTAGGCATCGCGACATATCCTTGAGGATTAGCGTCCGGATGACTCGGGTCATACTGGAGACGAGGAGGATTCTGGTCTTCAACAATGTCTGTTACTTCTACTTTCCGCACCTGTTTGGCCGTTGCACCGTCAAGCACGCGATTGAACTGATTTTCAAGAGGTGTCGCTGCAAAAACAGCATCTTTCCGCTTGTATGGCCCCCCTTCAGGGGTCCGCGTAGCATTGGCATTAGCAAGGTTGCTTGAAATCAGATTCATTCGTGTTCTTTCGGCAGAAAGAGCCGACGAACTAACATTCATAGAACTGAAGAAGTCCAATTATTTACCCTCCCTTATTGCAGAGCGCAATCCTTCGAATTTTTTTGTCAGCATCTGAACAGATGCATTAAACATTATTTGGTTTTCTGCCAGTTTTCCCATTTCATTTTCAAGCTCTACAGCATTGCCGTCTTTGCCGGGTGTCAAGGCTGGCGTTTCAATAATTTTACCAGAGACCGACTGTAGGCTAGCCCCTGCTCCTCGAACCGGGATATGTCGCTGATGCGGAAGTGAAGACGCTCGCTGACCGTTTGTTCTGTTTTTCAGAGCCCCCTGCAATTCCTCTTCAAATGCCAATGATTTTGGCACAAAATTCGGGGTTTCGGCATTTGCAATATTGGAGGCGATCAAATTCTGATTCTTTGCCCTGAGGTCAACGCTTTTCCCCAAAAGTGTAATTGTATTACTGAAAAGACCTTCTATTTGCATAGTAAATAACTCCTCTCAAACACCTGTTATATGCAAAAAACGTACCACAGGGAGGTTTCAGTTTTGCGCTAATAGGCGCTTGCCTCGACACTACCCACCCCGGAGTGTCGGAAAATATTTGCCGCAATAAAAACAGCTACTCTCTTGCATTTCTGCTTGTCGACGCAAATATTAGAAATTGCCGGTCTGCTTATGAATTCAAATTTGCATGGATGGTGCCGAAACACGCTGCTGCCATTCTTTTGACAAAGTCAATAAAATGACTTCATGGCTTTACGGAAGGGTCTTCTTTGAATCGAGGGTTGTCAAGGCTTGCTGGGCCAGTTTTTGCCAATCAATATCTTTACCGTTTTTGGCAAGCTGCTCGAAGAGGCCTTTTGCCCGAACAATATTCCCTTCCTGAAGGTTAATCTGCCCAGCTCTGTATACGAACTCCTCGTTACGTTTGTTATCAGGAAGCTTGAGAGCAGTTTCAAACAGTTTTAACGCACCTTTACGGTCGCCCAGACTTTCTTTGGACGAACCGGCAACAAAATATGCATCCGGCACAAGTCTCGGGTCACGACCGGAAGGGGCAGAAATAAATAAATCCATAGATTTTGCTGCCTGAGAATAGAGTTGCAGTTCCCATAATGATCTGCCCAATTGATAATAGCTTTCAGCGCGCTGCGCCTTTTCGCCCTTGTTGAGGAGCCAGAGGAGCGTTTCTTTAACCTGCGGATGTTTTGCTGTTGAAAAATAGAGCGAACCAAGACGCTCTGACATAAGTCTGGCTTGCGGCTTACCAGAAAACTTACCCATATACGCTTTCATTGTACGCTCCGCAGTGATCAAATCTCCAATAAGTTCAGCGTTATCAATAATGCTGGTATAGAGCTCAGGCGCTACAGATGCTGCCCAAGTTCGATCAACAAGCGAGGTCAACAACTTGACTAGCTCAATAGGGCGACCTGCTTCGCTATAAGCGCGAGTAATTGTGGCGAGAAACCCCGGTTGTTCTACACAGCCGCTCAAATACTCGTGCTGCTCTTCCATGAATCGCACAAGAGATGAGGGATCATTTTTCCAGATGCTGCGGCGAAATACTTCAGTAACAAGTACTTCCCTGATAGTTCTGGCAACTGCAGCATAAACACCACGAGGAAATTTGCGCTGAAAACTCATTACCAACTGTAGCGCAGTTGCTGCTTCGCCGTGAATCGACTCAAGAAGAACATACTTAAAATGCGACTCTTCCCGCATATCAAGGTCGCCGCTTTGCTGGGAGGCTGTCAGGTATACGTCACTGATCGGAAGGTAATTCCAGGGAGTTGATTGGAGAAACTGGTTGTCAGCAATTCGCATCAACGCCATCTGACTGGCTTTGTTCTCCTTAAAATTTTCTGCAACATTTCTATAAATTGCAGAGGCCTCACTTTCATGCCCCTGACGAGTTAAGATATCGCCAAGCCTTACGAGCAAAGCCGGAGCAAACGCTTTGTCTGCAAGGCGGGCAACAAGGCCGGCAAGCAAAGAGCGGGCAGATGTGAGTTCACCACTTCGGGCTATGCTGTCGCCATAATAAAAAGTAACTCCGGGATTTAACCCCAAATAAGCCGGCCAAAGTTTTTCCGCTTCGCGAAAGGCGGCTAAAGCTTGTGCGTACTTTTGCAATTTATACCATGTCTCAGCAAGGCGATAGAGTGCCAATGCACGAATCGGAGCCTGACGCGAAGAATAACGCGTAAATGTTTCTTCGGCTGCCGTGAGACTTCCCTTGTAAAGAGCGGCCTCACCTATCATGAAGTCCTTCAGCTCTTCTTCGGAAAGGAAGTTTTTCAGAATTTGACGATCTGTTGGAGTGAACGGGATTTCTGATTTTAGAGGAGGATCAAAATCCCTCACAAGTTTTTCAACCCCGTTCCAGATTTTTTCCCGCCCTGACAGAGAAGCTTGAGGGGATTTAGGCTTGAATGGAACACCGACATCAATGGTTATTGCGCTGATGTCAGGGCGGGTTAGATCACGCCAACCGACTTTTTGAGAAATCTGGAAGGTAACCAGCAAGCTATTGCCACGTTTTTTAATAATCAAGCCGCCAATATTTTTGTCAGAATAACGCCGGAATTTTTTGAATAATGTCCCCCCAGTGTCATTTATGGCAAGGCGCAGACGATTTCCTGGAATGGCGGAGAGCCTGTATTGAGGGGGATCTGAAAGCCTTACAGTAAGGCGGGTAAAATCTTTTTGAGGGCGAATATCGATTCGGTAGAGACGGTTAGGAATAGAAGCATTTGCACAGGCAGGAAGCAAAACGATCGAAAGCGCAACGAGATGCAATCCGATAAAAAACAAATGTCGCAAGTTATGTTTAAATATTGTTTTTAAGAATGGAGTTTGAGTCATCATTGCGTAGCCATTATAAACGGGATAGTGCGTCAACAAAACTAGACTGGAGCAATTTTGCAGTAGCGGCGTACCTTTGAGGTCACATCGTCACCATTGAAAGGTTTTATGATAATATCTCTTGCTCCGTATTTAAGTGCCTTAAGTACGGCTGTTCTTGTCCAGCATTCAGCACTCATGATGATTGGGGGAGGAAAATCCTGGCGCATTGCGTTGACCTTGATACACACAGCCAGTTCACGATCGTCGGCATCTTGAGAGCCGATCATTACAAGTTTTACGTTTCTACCACCAAACAACTCCTTTAGGTCGGCGTTCAGAGTCCCTTCTGCTACCTGATAACCGGTGAATGCAAGCAACTCAATCATCTGCTGACGTTGCTCCTCATCGTCTTCCAGCACAATAATACTTTCGATCCCGCTGGCAGCAGGTTCTGCAACAACATCCTCATCACTGACATTTTCAGCGCCCTCATCACTGCCCGCTCCTGAGTCATCGACTTCAGTTTCAGCCTCAGCAACCTCCGGCTGTGGGTCAAACATATTGCCCAACGCAAACGGCATCAGGACATCCAGATGGTTCATTTCCTGTCCCGGCATATCCAATTTGGAACGGAACATCAGGAAATCACCATCTGGGATAGGCTCTTCCGGACTTATTTGATCAATCTCAGGAATATATTTTTTTGGGGATAACAGCTTGAGACGGACTTTATTAGGCAGTGTCCCCTGAAAAACAGTGTTCAGGGCTCCATTGATCATATTGGCAATTTCAGAAAAAGCGTCAATATCATCGTTCTCAATGATCGAAAGGCGTTTCTTTTCCTGAATTCTTGCGGGTGGGATGCCAAGAAGTATGCTACTCATGACTATGGCGTCACGCAGTGAGAAAATCAGGTAGAACTGCCCCTGATAAGCCTCACCAGAATCAACACCCATTACGAAACAGCCGTCGTCAAGCCCGCCAAAATATGAACTCTTGCTTGTAGAAAGAGAATCTGAAAGGGTGATAGAAAGTTCCTGCCCTAACAGCATGCCGCTTTCTTCACCAGCCTGCTTCAGAGCCGTTTCCAGCATTCCGTATAGCGTTGTATAACCGTCCATCAGATATTATCTTCCGGTGCAGGTTTCGCACGACAAGGCAGTTTAGGCAAAGCTAGTCTTCCTCTTTCAATGTGAGACCAACCAAAAGTGTATGTCCTTCAACAGTAAATGGAACAACCACACAATCATTGTCGGAAAGCGAGTTTACAGTATAGTCTTCACCTGATATAACCGTCGGAATCGACAGCTTAACATCCAGCCCACCTTTGGAGAGTACCTGTTTTACACTACCCCCCAGCATGTTGGCTATTTCTCCTATCGCATCGTTAAGGTCCTCATTGACCTCATCACAGTCAATTCCGAGCATGTTTGAGGTGACCTTCAGTGCCAGGTCGACAGGGCAGTGGATTGAAATCACGCCAGAGTATGTTCCTGCAAAACCGACCATGCCGGTAATACTACATTTAAAACGGCTGACTGGCTCTTTTAGTGGGAAGTCGTCGGCCACATCCATCATGACCATGGTTGAAAAAACTTCCCTGGTTGCATCAATCACAAAACCGGCGATCTGATCTTCTGTGAAGTTAGTTGACCTGGCGACGTCCGGGTTCAGAGTCATAACAGGCCTCCCAGCTTTTCCTGGAGCTGGTCTGGAGTGAACGGTTTTTTGATGCTGTCGTTTGCTCCGCTCGACATTGCCTCGGCAATAATTTCTTCGCCGCCTTCTGTAGTGATCATAACGATAGGAGTTGAATTACCATTGCCACGAACCGCCTTAACAAACTCAAGGCCATCCATGTTCGGCATATTGATGTCGGAAAGTATCAATTGAATTGATTTGCCGGAGGCAATCACACCTAGCCCCTCAATGCCGTCGCCAGCCTCAAAAATTTCATCAACAGACAAGCCAGCCTGACGTAGAGATCTTGAAATTATTTTGCGCATGGTAGATGAATCATCAACGATTAGAATGTTTGCCATTGGTGGAATGCTCCTTTTAGTAGTTTTCCATAACAAGTATGGATATATTTTTTTGCATGTTATTTATTCGATTTCAGTGCGCAGGATTATAACCGATTTTTTCGTCAGTGCAACCGTCTAGTTAGAATTATTGATACAAATTTTAACAACCTGCTATTATAACTGCCTGCCGCAAAAACCGCTCCACCTGATCCAGCGTTCCTGCCTCACTATACAGCCGCAAAACCGGTTCTGTTCCGGATGGACGGATCAAAAGCCAATCTCCGCTTTCAAAGATAAACTTGAAACCATCACTGAAATTGGTCGACACAACCCGCTGGCCATCGATTACTGTTGGTGGATCAGAGCGCAGTTGTTTAATAAGCTGCTCTTTGGCAATATCATCTATTCGACGATCGATCCGTTGATAATGAAAATGACCAATCTCATCCATGGTTTCGTTGAGCAGTTGACGCAAACCCTTGCCGCTTACGGCGATAGCCTCAAGCAAAAGAAGCCCGAGAAGGATTCCGTCCCTCTCCGGAAGATGTCCCTTGACGCCGAGACCACCGGACTCTTCACCACCCATCAGAATATCACGCTCCAGCATCAACTCACAGATATGCTTGAATCCGATCGGTGTTTCAAAAAGCTCCAGACCAAATTTTTCAGTCAGCAGATCGACCATGCGAGTAGAAGAGACAGTCTTAACCACGGCCCCAGTCATTTTTTTATGCTCTATCAGATGTCTCAGTATGACAGTAAAAATACAGTGGGAGGAGAAAAAATCACCGTTTTCATCAACGGCACCGATACGGTCGGCATCACCATCAAGTGCAAGTCCGACACCGTATTTCCGGTTTTTTAGGAGAGCTGACAACTCAAGAAGATTCTGAGCAATAGGTTCTGGAGGTAGGCCGCCAAAAGATGGATTTTCAATATTGTGTATTTCGGCAACTCCGGGCAAAAGACGTGGAATAAAACCGCAGCCAGCACCGTACATAGGATCAACAACGGCAGCTATTCCGGCCTTTGCAATCAGATCCAGGTCGACATAACGGCTGATCTGGTGAAAATATCCTTCGCATGGGTCAAAAAATTCGATGTTCCCTTTTTTTAATGCTTCATCAAAGGGAACCGACACAACTCGCCGTTGGTTGTCAATATTGTATGCCACGATTTCTTCGAGAATTTTTGTAGTAGTCGGCAGTGCGGAGCCACCAAAAGCCTCCTTTACTTTAAAACCGTTATACTGGGGTGGGTTGTGACTTGCCGTGATCATAATTCCCGCACCTGAGCAGGTTTCTCTAACTGCCCACGAAACAGCTGGCGTCGGGGCATAGTCTTCCGTCAAGCGGACATGAATGCCGTTGCCGGCAGCAATTTCAGCTACCCGCTTTGCAAAATCCTGGGACATGAAGCGTCGATCATAGCCTATAACAAGCCCCTTGCCCCCTAATCCTTCGCGGTTAAGATAGTCCATGGTTGCCTGTGCGACCCATGAAAGATTTTCAAAAGTAAAATCTCTGGCAATAATCCCACGCCAGCCATCAGTGCCAAATTTAATCTGCATTGTTCCTCCTCACTTAAATTGCATTATTATTGCTGACTCTCCATCCACTGTAACCAGACCAGAACTTCTGCGACTGCTCGATACAGCTCTGGTGGTATAAACTGATCATTATCAACCTGCATTAACAGTCTTACGAGGTCTGGTGACTCATGAACATAAACTCCCGCTTCATGAGCACAGGCAATGATCGCTTCCGCGGCTATTCCCTTCCCTCTGGCTACTACTACAGGTGCGTAATAACCCTGCTTATAGGATAGCGCCGCAGCCCGGCGCTGATCTTCGTCACGCGGACGCATGGCTGATATGTATATCTGTCGGAGTAAGTCCGGCTGCCTCAAGTTGATCGATCAGCCTGACTTTTCCTTTTTCAAGAATCGGCAAGGTCTTGCTATTTTCAACATCAATTTTGATAAGCACATGGGTGCCATCAAAAATAAGTTCTGCTGACACATGTCCCAAATGTGGCAGGGTTATGGCAACGCTGGTTTCCCAATTCCGTTCACGCCCACCAGACTTGTTACGTTCAGCCTCACGTTCGGTAACGGACCAATCCAGCTGCTGACCAGGGAAAAGATCTCCCCTGAATAGCAGTTGTCCGTTTTGAAGTGTTGAGAGCTGTTCACTGACTATCGGCATAGTACGCTGATCAGCAATTCCTTCATGAGCCATACTGGTTCCTGCTTTATTAAAAACGGCCTCCATGACCTCTGAAGAGCCGGTTCGGATGCTGGCGCGCACAAGATCACCTGCAGTGGGGATGAAATGGCCATCATTTTGCGCCAGACGAGGAGATAGACGCCCCTGTGGTTCACGAAGAATGTCCTCCAGAGAAAAATCTCCACCAAACCAACGAGAGAGATGCGACTCATAAAAGAGTCCACTTTCCTTAAGTCCCTGTTGAAGCATACGCCCGAGTAAATTCGCATCTGTAGGAGGCCCTGACAATAGTGTGCGCAAAATTCCCAGCGAAGTCTGAACAGTTGCCTGAGCCGATGATTCCCCCAAAAAACGACTCAACCATTGACCTGTTTCGCTGACTCTTGAATCTCCTGGACTACCGAAACGGGTCAATAAAAAGGTTTGATGAGGTTCCTCCGTTATGAAGAACATATTGACCTGACTGCCTTTCGAAAATCCTTTAGGTAGCAAGAACTCAAAGTTCCTGCCAGCACCCTGAACCATGAAGCGGCCGCCACCAAGAGCGGAGAGCACCTCTCCCCTTAGCTGTTCTCCAGGGGCAAATCCTGTCGGCATGGTCTGCTGGTTCTGAGATTCCAGCAAGGCCAGGCGGTTCCCTCTGATGATGGCCTGAAGTAATTTTGCCATATCATCACTCAAAACCATTCCGTTCCCGCTAACCGGGGTTTGCTGGGCAGAAATCTGCGAAGAAGCCATTCCCGAAGGCTGACCGGCGAGATTCTGATTCCGCATGACTGTCTGATAGGTAATGGCTTCATCCAGAAATGCGGTATAAGCAGGCGAGTCCGGCGGAAGACTTTTCAGAACAGTATTCAGCCGATCCAATACATACATCTGCTGGCTTGATATTCCCCCATCGCTGTGCTCCAGCACACTCAGCCAGCGCCCAGCCTCACTGAGAACACCTGAAGTGTTGTCAGGAAGAGTACGCGGAATTGCAAATGTCAAAGCCGGCTGTGATGATATATAGGTAAGACGGAGGATATCGCCGCTTTGAACTGAACGCGGAACAACCATTTCTATTGTAGTACCGGCTATCTGAGCAAACACCCTGCCACCAGGCAGAGTTCCTGTAACAAGAGCCTCTACCTCTTCCCCGGGTACTAACGGGAGCGGTGTCAGCGGGTGGTTGGCAGCTTCTATCAGAATAAAGCGAGAACTTTGGGCTATAGTACGGAGGATTTGGGATGCATTGTTTTCAAAAGCAGCTAACCTGGACTGTTCTGGAGTCAATCGGCGCGCACCCTGTTTAAAGGCCTCTCCCAACGGCTCACCGGGGTCCTGCATCGACTCACCGGAGGCCTCTGGTGGTGATTTGACCCCTCCCCTTAAAACACCGTAAGTCAAAGCTTCATCCATCAGATTGGCTAAAACTGCTGTCTCTCCTGATGAACGGCGGAGCATGTCTCCGATATTTTGAAGTGAAGAGCGGAATTTAGGATCAACTACCTGCTCGTTTGACACCAGAAGACTCAGCAGACGCGAAGCATCTGAGAGGCTGACAGGAGGAGCCATCCCTGCTTGCCTTGTTATGGCGAAGGTTGAGCGAGGATCGGCGGATAGGAAAGTCATCTCCAGTGTCTGTCCGGCACGAACCTGCATAGGCAGTTCCAGATTGAAACGTTCGGAGCCAACTTTTACCTGAACACGATTGTTGGGCAACAGGGACAGGACTTCTGCACTTACCCGCTGACCGGGAGACAGTATACTACCACTGCCAGCCGCTTGATCTGCAGTGACAAAAGAGATGTTGGATGTGCGTGAAAGCAGGTCATATACCTGCTGCTGGATGTCTGCTGCTAGAACCATATTATCCCCAAATAAGATAACCTGATTCATAAACAGTGCCGAAAACTGCATGGCGCGGAATTATCCTTAACATAAATCCGTGCCTTCCACAAAAACGGCACTCAAAAAGCCCGCCGAAGCTATATACTCCGCCACCTAGATCTTCTTTCATGTCCAGGGTAACAGTCTCTCCGCCTTGAATGTTGCCGGTCGAATCCAGTACTCCAAAATAACCTTCAACCGAGACCTGATCAACCGGGATTTCACCTAAGGCAATCCTGGCATAGACCGGAACCTGACTGCCGACCATAACGGCATCACCCGCATCCGCTCCTGCCTGTTCAACACGTACATGAGGCCACAACCTGAAAATCTGTTCTTTCCAGCGAGCAAGATCAAGCGCCAACGCCAAATCATCATCGACCAGGCGCTGCCACTGATTATATGATGGGATATATGAGTGTTCCGCATACTCCTGCACCATGCGGTCAGTCGAAAATACTGGGCAGAGACTCTGCATCGAAGCCTTCATTGTTGCAACCCATGATCGCGGCACGCCGTCGCTCCCCTGATCATAGAAATGTGGAATGACTTCTTTTTCAAGAAGGTTATAAAGAGCACGCCCCTCTACCTGATTTTGGTAGTCTATCTCTTCGTACACCTCTCCTTTGCCGATAGCCCAACCATTGTTCCCCTGATAGCCTTCACACCACCATCCATCAAGGACGCTCAAGTTCAGCCCTCCATTAAAAGCCACTT
The DNA here is from genome assembly GCA_903958085.1 of uncultured Geobacteraceae bacterium. Taxonomy (GTDB): domain Bacteria; phylum Desulfobacterota; class Desulfuromonadia; order Geobacterales; family Pseudopelobacteraceae; genus JACRCG01. The sequence continues at coordinate 20,886 of CAJBRY010000680.1, read as the reverse complement.
TCATGCCGCTGGTGCCGCTGGCCTCCATTGGCCTGAGCGGTGTGTTGAGCCAGACATCAACACCTTGAACCAGATGCCTGGCTACTTCCATGTCGTAATCCTCGATGAAAACTATGCGATGTCGGAAGCGTTCCTGATGGGATGCCTGCACGATCTGACGAATCAGCTCTTTACCCTCTTGATCCTGCGGATGAGCCTTGCCGGCAAATATAAACTGAACAGGCATTTCCGGATTGTTGAGAATGGCTGCCAATCTTTCCTGGTCGCGTAAAAGCAGTGTTCCGCGCTTATAGGTGGCAAAGCGTCGTGCAAAACCTATAGTTAAAGCTTCTGGATCCAGTACCTCTTCTGCTGTGGCAATTTCTTTTGTTGTGGCGCCAACCTTAATCAGCTGTTCTTTCAAACGTTTACGGGCAAAATCAACCAGTTTCTCCCTGCTGCTCTGCCTCGTTCGCCAAAGCTCGGCATCCGGAATTTTAGCTATCCTGCGCCAAACATTATGGTCAGTAGGATCATCGAGCCATCTAGTTCCCAGATAACGTATCAGGAGGCTCCCCATGTGGTTGGACATCCATGTCCGGGTATGTACTCCGTTTGTTATGGATGTCAGTGGCACTTGTTCCTGCGGCAGTTCAGGCCAGAGATTTTTCCACATTTTGCGTGATACTTCGCCGTGCAACTGACTAACGCCGTTTGCGTGTCCAGCAAGTTTGAGAGCCAGCACCGCCATACAAAAAGATTCCTGCTGGTTTTTCGGATTCTGTCTCCCAAGTCCGATAAAATCATCATGGCTTATCCCGAAGGATGTAAAATATCCGGAAAAATATTTATCCAGCAAATCGGGAGCAAAGTGGTCTATGCCTGCTTCAACCGGGGTATGTGTGGTAAAAATATTGCCGGCATTTACTATCTCGCGAGCCTCGTTAAAGCGAATGCCACGCTTGTTCATCAAAAGGCGAATGCGCTCCAGTGCAAGAAAAGCAGCATGACCCTCGTTCATATGACACACGTTAGGAACTATACCCAGCATTCTCAAAGCCCTGATGCCGCCGATACCGAGCAGGATTTCCTGAATCATCCGCATCTCTTTGTCGCCAAAATAGAGTTGAGCGGTTATAAGACGGTCTTCAGTGGAGTTTTCCTCGAGATTTGTATCAAGCAGGTACAGTGGGACACGCCCGACCTGAACACGCCAGATGTGAACCTTGAACCTGCGAGGTCCAAATTCAAGCTCAAAGGTGCGTGGTGTTCCGTTCTCATCCCGTTCCAGAGTTAAAGGGAGATTATAAAAATCATTCTCAGGGTAATACTCCTGCTGCCATCCCTCATTATTCAGGTACTGACGAAAATATCCCTGACGGTAGAGCAGTCCGACTCCGACCAGCGGCAAACCTAAGTCGGAAGCTGATTTAAGATGATCTCCGGCCAGAATGCCGAGCCCCCCTGAATAAATCGGCAGAGATTCATGCAGTCCGAACTCCATAGAGAAATAGGCGATCTTTATCTTTGAATCAGCATGTCCCGATTTTTGAAACCAGGTTTTTGCCTGAAGATAGTCACTGAGTTTCTCATCAACAAGCTTAAGATGTGCCATGAATCCTTCGTCGTTTTTTAACCCCTCTAAAGTAGTCTGCTGCAAAATCCCAAGCATTTCTACCGGATTATGTCTGGTCGTTTTCCAGAGTTCCGGATCCAGGCGACGAAAAAGAGCGGTAGCATCCTGCTCCCAGCACCACCAGAGATTGTATGACACCCGCTGGAGCGCAGCCAATTCGTCGGTCAATGATGGGACAACTGTGAATTTGTGCAGCATTCTGGTGAAGTCCATTATAATGTCCTTTCAATTACCAGGGTCATAGTAACAAACAGAGTTTATGTTAAACATTTAATATACGAAGCCCCCGACGTAAAAAAAATCGAGGGCTTATAGTGAGCAAATTCTGCGTGTTAGAAATACCATCTGTTTTACCCTTCTGCTTTCAAATCTCGCGCCATGAGTTCTATTACTGCCTGCCTGGCCGGTTTATCCTCATGAAGGATCTGGTAGGTTTTCTCAACAATTGGCATCTCAACTTCAAGTCGGCGGGATAAGAGGTAGATTGATTCTGCACTTTTTACCCCTTCAGCCACCATACGCATTTCAGCAAGAATGTCTGCCAGTTTCAGCCCCTGGCCAAGTTTGAAACCCACTGTGCGGTTACGGGAAAGGTCGCCGGTACAGGTCAGTACAAGGTCGCCCATGCCAGCCAAACCTGCAAAGGTAGTGGCCTGTGCTCCCATGGCTCGCCCAAGACGATTCATTTCCGCAAGGCCCCTCGTGATAAGAGCTGCCCTGGCGTTGTGGCCAAAGCCGAGGCCGTCGCAGATTCCGGCAGCGATAGCAATAACATTTTTTACTGCACCACCCAATTCTACTCCAACAACATCACAGTTGGTGTAAATTCGAAGACAAGGAGAGCTAAAAGCCGCTTGAACGCTTCGCGCACTTGCGTCGTTGCGCGAAGCTGCGACTATCAACGATGGTAGTTCCTGAGCAACTTCGCGGGCAAAGGTCGGGCCGGAAAGTGTCACATAATTGGAAAGAGTCGTATCGCCCAATAATTCGGCACAAATCTGAGAAACCGTCTGCAGAGTCTCCAGCTCAATACCCTTGGAAGCATTGACAATAATAGCATCCTTGGAAATGTGTGCTGAAAGCTGCTTTAATATTCCCCGCATAACCTGCACCGGCGTCACCAAAACCACAATGCCCCGCCCATTCACAGCTTCTTTGAGGTCTCCGGTACAGGCAAGGGCAGGATGAAGATTGATGCCGGTAAGATAGAGAGAGTTAGTATGCAAGGAATTAATCTCCGCCACTAACTCGGGTTCATAAGCCCAGAGCAGAGTGTCATTGCCGTTGGCGGCAAGGCGTCCCGCCAGAGCAGTCCCCCAACTACCGGCACCTATAACTGCAATTCTGGCTATGTCAGTCGTCGTAGTCATCGTCATCATCGTAACCTTCCTCCAGTCGAGGGTCATATCCTTCGGCCAGTGTTTGCCGTGCGGCATCTACACTATCAATCAGTAATCTCCGGACAAACGGATGCCGACAATCCGGTAAAAAGCCTCCAACAAGACTGAGTGCTGTGGCAAGTATTTTTTGAATAGAACTGTCATCGCTTTCGATTTCTTGCAGATAATCCGCTGTCAACAGGAGTCGCTTAATAATGTCAGCGCGGCGCGGCACGATCAGTTCGTTGCAACAGTAGGAAATCTCCTTCTCCAGCAGCTCATCTGAAACTTTACCGGATACATTTTCAGTTTCAAGGGCATTGAAGCGCTCTGCAGCATCGTACAGAGCGGACTCAGTCAAGACCCAACCTTCAAGGCCGGGTTCGTCAAGAAGATCATTGCTGGAGGTTACATATCCCGGTATTTTTTCAACAATATCTTCCAGATGTTTAAGTTTGAAGCGTGGAATATATGCTTCAGGTTTCAGGGCATCAGTTCGGAACATGCGCATATCAACGTAGAAATCCGGTGGCAGGTAGAACCCGCCTTCACGGCTGCGGTGAAGCGCGTCCCGAAGTGAAGCCAGAGCATATCCGTGTCCAACAGGTGAAAGCATTTCACCGCCCGCAACGTCTTTTAAAATGTGTACATACTCTTTTTCGTCTTTCATCCGATAGCTTATGGCGTTAAGTAAGCCATCTGTCTCACCGGTCAGGATCAGCATGGAGGCAAAGCCATGTTCTCCCAGGCGCCAAGAAAACCAGAGGGTTCTCGAACCATAGAAATCGACAGGGCCGGCATAAACTTCATAAAATGGAAGGGGTTGTTGAAAAGAGTGAGGCAGTTTGATTCTTTCCCGAATGCCGATAAAAGAAAGGCGGCGTATACTGCGCCTGATCAGGTCAGCTTGTTCGTCTTTAAACCGGGGAAGAGCCCGTTCAAGCACATCAATTGCATAGCCCGTTTTTGCGCGGCCAAGAGCAATTATTGATTCCCGAACTATCTCTTTTTTCTCAAAAGTTAATAATATTTCAAGCAGTGCTATAGCCTCGGGTGTGCTATTCTTCGAAAGCTCCCCCATCATTCGATCTCTAAACTCGTCAGCTACATCCAGAAAACTGTCAATAAACCTGACCAGTCCGCGCTCACCATCTTTCAGGCAGTCATCAACAAAACCTTCCAAAGTGGGAGAACCGTAGCCTGTCATAGCACCAAAGGGTGGGGCGGTGACGTCGATACCACTGTCATGCAGGACATCCAGCAAAGCCAGCTTGCCGTCCTCCTCCAGATCCTTGCGTTGGATGGTAATTTGAATTAACTGTTCCATCCAAGCTGTGGCATCAAAAAAATCAAGCATACAGGTATAGCGATACAGTGTGGTGCCGTTCTGCTCACACCAAAGCTTCCGAACCAGCGGAGAAAGCGCTCGTTTGCCCGACTTCTGCAGTCGCCTTCCTATGCGTTCCATCTGCTCGCCTGTCAGGTCATCCCGTTTGAGAAAGTCCAACAGTCGATTGATTCGCCTTCTTTCTCTTAAAGTGTTATCGATTTTTAACGGGATTGTCATATTTCTTTTCCTCATTCAATTGTAAATCAAGTTGGGATTTTAGCACACGAGCAAAATGAAGGCAATCAATGACACTATTATCGATTATTAAAGCGGATTGACAATTCCCTGTATGGCACTCATAATCAAAACCACAATGGACTTCGCGACAGTTGCATCAAAATCCGCCGCAAATATTGTAGGAATATGCATGTATTGAATTTGTGAAAGGGGTATTAGCTGATGTTTTGGGTAGTAGCCAATAAACTGAAAATATTTTCCGTGCCTGTAGTGTTATTGTTTGCTGCAGGTTTTTCAGTTCAATATCTATCAAGGATGTCTCAAGATGGGTATAAACTTTTCCTGATAGCACCATACCTTGTATCTGTTCTTGGGATTTTTCTCTCCATACACTTTCACCGAGGCCGGCCTTTCATAGCCATTCTGCTGCTCGGCACATTCTGCTGGATTTCCAGAACATACCTTTCCGAACAACAAATCGAATTCACCCTAAACAAGCTTTATCAGGCAATCATCCTGTTGATCCCTTTCAACATGGCTTTGGTGGCGGCCATGAAGGAGCGCGGAGTATTCACGGCGGCTGCAAGAGTTCGTTATTCTTTTCTTGCAGTTCAGTTTTTCATTGCCTTCTGGTTTTTCAAATACAATTTCATATTTTCTCTGCCGGTACTTGCTGCTAATTTGGGACTGCCTGATATGCTTGCCCCCAATCTGCTTACACAACCATCATTACTGATAGGTCTTTTTTCTCTGATAGTTATCGGTCTATTCGCAATATTTCGTCAGACACTCATAGATGCGAGCCTCTTTGGAGCACTTATAGCTTTCCTGATTGCTGCCAACAGGACTAACTCACCGCACATATTTACTCTTTTCACAACCACAGGTGTGAGCATACTAACACTTGGAGTAATCCGGGATTCATATAACATGGCCTTCAAAGACGAGTTGACCGGTCTCCCGTCCCGCCGCTCACTTAACGAAAGTCTGAACGGACTTGGCAGCAGATATGCTCTTGCCATGCTGGATGTGGATCATTTTAAGAAATTCAATGATAGCTACGGCCACGATGTTGGTGATCAGGTATTGAAGGCAGTGGCCCACCTGATGATGGGAGTGGGAGGAGGCGGCAAACCTTTTCGTTACGGTGGTGAAGAATTCACAATTCTGTTCCCAGGCAAAAGCTCCAAAGAAGCTATTCCCGAACTGGAGAAGGTGAGAAAGGCAATAGCTGAATATAAACTTTCCATACGGAGCCCTGAAAGGCCTAAAGATAAAAACAATGGGGCAAAGCAACGAAATAATGGCACGAAATCGTCAACTGTTTCTGTCACAATAAGTATCGGCGTTGCTGAACGAGGAGAGGCGCTTCCAACATCACAGTATGTCCTGAAAGCAGCCGACAAAGCTCTCTACAAAGCAAAGAATCTGGGCAGGAATCAAGTATGTTTATCATAACAATCAAATCGGCATAAGTAGCAGAGATTTACATGATCAACTTTGGCTCGCTACAGGCCTGAATGTCGGCAGGTGTATAACCAGGCGCGGTTTCGACCAGGCGCAAACCTTTTGGAGTAACATCCAGAACAGCGCGATCGGTAATAATCCTATTTATCACACCGCGCCCTGTTAACGGCAGGGTGCAATTATCAAGTATTTTGGTTTCCCCCTGTTTGTTGCAATGTTCCATCAGGACTACAATCCGCTTGGCCCCGTGCACAAGGTCCATCGCTCCACCCATTCCTTTGACCATTTTACCGGGAATTACCCAGTTGGCAAGATCTCCCGAGGCAGAAGCCTCCATGCCACCGAGAATTGCCAGATCGATATGGCCGCCACGTATCATGGCAAAGGATTCTGCACTGCTGAATATGCAAGAACCCGGAATCATAGTTATAGTTTCTTTGCCAGCGTTGATCAGATCAGGGTCAACTTCATTTTCAGCCGGGTAGGGGCCGATGCCGAGCAAGCCGTTTTCCGACTGAAGTACCACTCTTTTCCCTTTGGTTATATAATTTGCCACCAGGGTTGGCATGCCTATTCCCAGATTTACATAATAACCATCCTCTATTTCCTGGGCAGCTCTTTGAGCCATTTCCTCTCTCGTTAAAGCCATAGATTTCCCTTTCTATTTTCGGACGGTTCGTCGCTCAATGCGTTTTTCGTGGTCACTACAGGCAAAAATTCGCTGTACATAAACGCTTGGCGTGTGAATCTGATCCGGGTCTAGCTCTCCTGATTCAAGCAGTTCTTCCACCTCGGCAATAGTTGTCCTTCCAGCTGCCGCCATCATCGGATTAAAGTTGCGCGCCGTCTTACGGTAGACGAGATTGCCGAAACGATCTCCTTTCCACGCCTTGATAAGCGCAAAATCCGCTTTGAGTCCAGTCTCAAGCAGAAATTCCTTGCCGTCAAAGATACGCGTTTCGCGCCCCTCCGCAATTGGTGTACCAACACCGGCAGGTGTGTAAAATGCCGGTATGCCGGCTCCACCTGCGCGAATCCTCTCCGCCAGAGTCCCCTGTGGAACAAGTTCTACCTCCAGCTCACCAGCCAGATATTGTCGTTCAAATTCCTTGTTTTCGCCGACGTAGGAGGAAACCATTTTTTTGATCTGCTTGTTTTGAAGCAAAATGCCCAATCCCCAGTCGTCCACACCACAGTTGTTGGAAATCAGAGTGAGATCCCGAACGCCTTTATCCCGAATCCCTTGTATCAACTTTTCCGGAATGCCAACAAGTCCGAAGCCGCCTGCCATTATGCTGGCACCGTCGCGAATCCCTTCCAAGGCATCCTCAATACCTGTACATACGACAGCCATGCCCTGCCTCCAGAAATTTAGCTTTTAATGCATTGTCATTTAGAAAAACAATATTCTATTACAATCAAGTCCATTCAGTTGCTAATTATTATGGCATTTATTTACATGATTTTGCAATAAAATATATGGTTTTAAAACCTGGTTTTCAATTATCTGCTCTCCCTGGTTTACACATATAGTCCATATAGAAAGATACCACACAAAAGGCAGGGCTTTTTTAATTGACGCCCATGCACTCAACGTCTAAAACAAAATACATGGATCTTCTAAAAAATCTCAATACGCCCCAAAAAGAAGCCGTACTGCATGGCGAAGGGGCACTGTTAATCCTGGCTGGGGCCGGTTCTGGCAAAACCCGAGTTATTACTCACCGTATTGCTCACCTGATCCGTGAACGTGGAGTACGCCCGTGGAATATCATGGCGGTAACCTTTACAAATAAGGCGGCAAAAGAGATGGAGGAACGAGTTGGGAAACTACTCGGCGGGGGGGGGCTGCCGCTGATATCAACTTTTCATGCTGCTTGCGGCCGCATCCTGCGTAGAGATATACACCATCTCGGTTTTCAATCGTCTTTTGCAATTTATGATGACCGCGACAGCGAGCGACTTCTCAAGGACGTAATTGCTGAGATGAACCTGGACGAAAAACGCTATTCTGTGAAAGCTGTTTCCGGACGTATTGATGACTTCAAGAATCGTGGGCTCTTTCCAGAAGATATCGGTTCAATCTCCCCAGGCGATGTATATAACCAGAAAGTGGTCGAGATTTACACTGTTTACCAGCAGCGCCTCAAAAAGTGCAACGCTCTCGATTTTGGCGACATGATGATTCAGACGGTGCACCTGCTTAATCACTTCCCCGAAGTCAGAAATTATTATCGTGAACGCTTCCAGTGGTTGCTGGTTGACGAATATCAGGACACCAATCCGGTGCAGTACAATCTGATCCGATTGTTGGCCGGTGAGCGACAGAACCTGTGTGTTGTGGGGGATGATGACCAATCCATTTATTCCTGGCGCGGCGCTGACATCCGTAACATTCTTGAATTTGAAAAAGATTTTCCCGGTGTGAAAATCATTCGCCTCGAACAGAACTACCGCTCCACCGCAACTATCCTGAAGGCAGCCGGTGAGGTAGTTAAGCAAAATTTTGGGCGTAAGGGGAAAACTCTCTGGACGGAAAACCCTCAAGGAGAGCCAATCCGCTACGAAAGGGTCGAGTCTGATCGTGAGGAAGCACGTTTTGTAAGCCGTGAGATAATGCGCCTGAGAAACGGTAGTATTCCCTTGGAAGAGATGGCTGTTTTCTACCGCACCAATGCTCAATCTCGGCTGATTGAAGAGACACTTGTCGGCAGTGCACTTGCTTATCACATCGTTGGTGGTGTTCGCTTTTATTCCCGCATGGAGGTTAAGGACATTCTTGCCTATCTCCGTGTGCTCGATAACCCGGCAGATGAAGTTTCACTGAAGCGGATAATCAATGTTCCGGCTCGCGGCATCGGAAATGCAACAGTGGACAAGATCTCATCTCAGGCCTTTCAGAATGGCGGGACATTTTTTGATGCTCTACAGAATGCCACCAGAGATGGCCTGTTAAGCGCCTCGCCTCGCGGCAAGGTGACAGCCTTTGTCGCCTTGCTTGACGGCTTTAGAGAAACCGCTCTCTGCAACAGCCTGGCTGGACTGGCAAGATCGGTCATGCGGGAGAGCGGCTATCTGGAGAAAATGAAAAATAGCCGAGATCCGGACGATGCCGAGCGTCTGGAAAACCTGGAACAACTTATTGCGGCAATTGAGGAATTCAGCGAAAAGAATCCTGATGCCGGACTATCAGAATTTCTGGAACAGGTATCTCTGGTTTCAGACCTTGAACAAGGAGAGATTGGCACACCATCCGTTACCCTCATGACCCTCCACGCCGCAAAGGGCCTGGAGTTTAAAGCAGTTTTCATGATCGGCATGGAGGAACGCTTATTTCCACACGTTCGCTCACTGGACGATCTTGACGGAATGGAGGAGGAACGCCGTCTCTGCTATGTCGGCATGACCCGCGCCCGTGAGCGTCTTTATCTGCTTAATGCCAAGCGGAGATATCTGTTTGGGCAGGAACAGCAAAATCCTCCATCGCGATTTTTAAAGGATATCCCACAGGAGTTGCTCGCAGAAGATGCTGATGATCATGGCAAAATTGAGGGGAACTATCGTGCTGAATGTAATAAACGGGAAGCTAACCTGGCTTATCGAGGAGTTGTTGCCACTCAAGAACATAATCTTTCGTCCATTATTTCAGACAAAAATAACGACGTTGAAGTAATCCCGGAACCTTCTGACGAAAATGATGGGGTTTGCATTGGCCTGAAGGTGCGACACAGCAAGTTTGGCGTCGGCACGATAAGAAAAGTCGAGGGAGAGGGCGACGCCCGGAAGGTTATCGTATGGTTTAACTCGTTCGGCCCGAAGAAACTTATGTTGCAATTCGCAGGCTTGGAACGGGCATAGAACAATACTTGCATAAAAACAGTAGTTTAAAGTTATATTTCATGCTATTCAAGGCGTGGATGTTGGTATTGCGACCTTAAATTCATCAGTGAGTTTGGCATGAGTAACGTACTTTCCTTCTACTTCGACGGGTCGATCATACAGGCTGTAAAGGTTCGTCTTGCCGGTAATTCGGTAGAGATAAAGTACGCTCTGACTCTTCAATTAGAGGAATTTTACGACTACCTCTCCAACTGCAAGGAAAAAAGTTGCATTATCTGCTGCAACCCACCGATATTTTATCAGGACACGGTTCATTTACCTCCTGCCGCTGGTAAATTTTATGACAAACTTGTTGGCAATGAAATTAGAAATGCCCACCCGGATCTGACCTCATTCAGCTTTTTTCACAACATAATCGGTGAGTCCAGCATTGAAGGCAAACCGCATTGCAAGATTGCTGTTTTTAGCTATCCAGACAATTTTCTGTCTGATTTAATCCACCAGATTAGCCATTTTGGAATCAAAGTATCTTGCATCTTTGCCGCCCCTTATTCGATTTTTAGACTGGCTCTTACCACTTGCAGTCCTGATTTCTGGCAACCTCGCATATTTATCGCAAACCTTCCGGGAGAGAAACTCCATCTTGTTTCTGAAAACAGCGAATTGGCATTTATCAGAAAAACTCCTTCACTCGACAACAACCTTCTTCCAGAAGACATAAATAACATCAACATGACGCTTGACTACTGCATCCAGTCATTGCGTTTACGCCCGATTCAAACGGTATATTTGAATCCAGCCAGCTTGGCCGGACATTTTCTACCTCCCGTTTCTGTTCCATTCAGGGAGGAATTGCCACCGCAGTTGGCAGATACGCCATCCGACATAATTCAGAATTATCTGGCTCCGATAGCAAGCGCCCTGCATTCTGTGGAATCCCCCAATATCGCCAATATTCTGCCGTCAGACTATGCCTCGTCTATTTTACATAGAAAGCTACTCACCACAGCAACTCTTATAATTGTTGCCATAATAATGGTTTTGGCAATGTTACTGGTGAATGAGCAACTTGCTATAAACGAACTCAAAACCGAAGCGGGCAGAATGAGAACTGAACTAAGTGGCTCAGCGAACGAACTGGCGACCTTTAGAAAGCTCGATTCAGATGTAACTCAACTTAAACAGCCACTTGAATTAGTTAAAATACACAATTCTTCGCTCAATCCTGCAGTTGCCCTGGCAGAGCTTAATCTGCCACAATCTGGAGATTATATTATCAAGGCTGTCACTATTCAGAACGGAGAAGGTGGACTCAATCTCCAGATTGAAGGTGCAATAATCTCTTCAGCCTATAGTGCCACTCAGGGCAATTATGAAAAACTTGTAGCACTAATTGGAGCCCTCCCGGGTTATGCTGTGCTATCAGGTAAAGTTGACATAAAACAAAAAAACTTCAGCATTCAGGCACGCTACAACGGTGGGAGACGAGGCCCCTGATGAATCAGAGTGGAAACGGTTATGAATACAGCCTAAAACCGTTGAAGTGGCGTTTTTATATTGCAGCATTATTGCTTCTGGTTATGACTTCTGCTTTCATAATTCAGCAACGGAGCCATCGCCAGTTGGTAAAAACGCTAGATGACTTGACTCGAGCAGTGAGTGGGCTTTCCAAAGTAAGGGAAGCCAGTGCAAATCGCCGTTCCGTTTTAGCAGCAATACAGTCTCAATTTGCCCGGAACATACAAAATAAATCACCGGAAATGATTCTCTATGAAAAAATAGATGAGCTGAAAACCTTGTTCAATGCCGATGACATGACTATTACTGCTCTGGAGAAAAAAGGGAGTGAATCTTCTATTCAGTACACTATAACCTTAAACAATCCGGATTTTAACGGTGTATTGAATACAATTAGCGCCCTTCATGGATCCGTATTCCCTGTAAGCCCTGTCAGCGCTATAGCCATAACACAGTCAGATGTAAAAGGAGTCGGAGCGCTATCTTACAAGATCACCGGCAAAATAATTGCCAATGAGAAGCAGAAGCCATGACAGCGGACAAGACTGTAGTGTCAATAGTTTTAACATTGCTCCTCGTAATGGCAATTCCAGCTACACTCCTTTTATTGAAACTTCCGGATTCCGAACTGACACCTTCCGAAAAAGAGCTGATCAGTTTTTCCAATCCATCTGTCGCCATAACAACACCATCTCCGCTAAGAACATTCACGGGACGTACATGCCCGGTAACCAAACCGGCGAAAGCGAATAGGGACAGCGCAGATAAAAGCTTGAAAGGTCCCTCCTACATCAAGAGCACTCCACCTCGTTCTTTGGCTAGCCTCCCCGTTGTTTCCATGATATATTACGCGGGTTCTACGAGAATGGCGATTGTAGACGGTCACGTTGTCAACGAGGGCTCTGACCTTGATGGTGGGGTCATAATCAAAATTGATAAGAATCAGGTGCTGATGCGAAAAGCCGGGAAGGATCTATGGTTGACCACAGAATAATCAGCATAGCTGTTAATCCCATGTCACAGACTACCGGGGCAAGGTCGATATCCAAATTATTTTCAACTATAACTGCCGTCCTCTGCAGGTACATGTTGCCTGTTCTTGCTGTAGCGATGCTGACGGCCTGTTCTTCCAACAAACAGGCTGCAAAGTCGGATGAGCATCTCATAAATGACAGCATCCCGCGCTCACCGGCCTGGAAAGTTGACCCCCCTCCACCACCATCTGAGCCGCAGCCGCCGGCTTTTGTTTCAATGCCGGAGGAGATAGTTCCGCTTAAAACCAAAATTGTCACTATTGTCGTAAGAAACAGTACGCTCGGTGACGTCCTTCATATTATTGCCGACGCAAGCGGATTAAATCTTATGATAGACCGGGATGTGCCTCTCGACCAGCCCATCACTCTGTCTCTTAAGAATGCTACCGCAGAGGATGCGCTGAAAAGTGTGTTCTCAAGCGCCGATTGCTTCTACACGATAACCAATAATGTCCTCAAAGTTGAGTCGGTCGGTACGAGAGTTTTTGAATTGGGGCACCCGGCTCTTGTCAATTCTTATTCGATGGACGTCGGTGGAAATATTTCCGGAGCAGGAATGAGCGCTGCAATTACGGCAGGCAGCAAGGCCGACGGCAAGGCTCATGATTTCTGGAGTTCCATGGAGTCATCTCTTGCAAGCATTATGGATAAGCGTGGGACTTCCGCCGCACAGACCGGTAGTGGGATTGATCAAAAACACAAAACTACCAACAGATCAGGAGAAGGGGGCGCACAGCAAAGCGTCACAGTGAACCGTCTTACCGGAACGATAATGGTGACCGCCTCCAGAAAAAATCTGGAGAAGGTTGAACAGTATCTGGATAATGTCAGGAAGGTTCTAAACCGCCAGGTGATGATCGAGGCTAGAATCATTGAAGTTACTCTGAATGAAGGACTCAACTTCGGAATTGATTGGTCCTTTCTCAAAAATGCAGGAGCACTGGGCGGCACGCTTAGTGGTGGTTTAGGCAGTCTCAATCTTGCAAACACCTCTTTCAATGATGCCAGTAATGCTGCTGCCAACAGTTCAAAATTTCAGGTAGGGCTTGCTAGAACGGACTTCCAGGCACTGCTCACATCTCTGAAAACTCAAGGAGAGATCAAAACCCTCTCCAACCCAAAAATCAATGTCATGAACGGTCATGCCTCCATTTTAACCGTCGGAACTAACACCAGTTTTATTTCAAAAGTGACCACTACCACGTCAACTAATGCAGGGGGTAATACTATAAGCTTCGTCCCTGAAACCACAAGCGTTCTTTCGGGTATGATTATCGGCATAGTACCTTTCATATCTGAAAAAGGTGACATTTCGCTCAATATTACTCCTATAACGTCTGACCTGGTGAACCTGCAGGACAAAACCTTCGGCAGCGGCAGCAACCAGACCACAATTACCATACCAACCGTTGCTCTGCGCGAGATGACAACCACCGTCAAGATGCGGGATGGTCAAATGGTAATCATAGGCGGCCTGATCTCGAAGAAGGAATCCTCAAATCAAGAGAAGATACCGCTCATCGGCGATATACCGTACCTTGGCAAGATCTTCACCAGAACAAACAATACTGAATCAAGATCTGAACTGGTGCTTCTCCTGCGCCCTCATATAGTTGAAAATGAGTAAAGTTCGTTTGCGTTCAGGCAGGTGAAACTATATGTTGCCCGCTCCGGATAATCTGTTTGAGCTCCTGCTGTCAAAAGGCTTAATCTCTGCCAAACAGCTCAACATTGCCATCATTCAACAACGCGTAACAGGTGCAACACTTGCTGAAACTCTTATTTCTCTCGGATTTCTGACGTCACAGGAATTTGCCCGAACTGTTGCCCAGCAGGCCGGCATTGAGTATCTTGATCTTCGTACTTTCACTCTATCCGAGCAGGCTCTGCGCTGCATCCCTAAAGAAACTGCCTTAAAAAACGGCTACATTCCGCTGGAACTTACGGATGATGTTCTTTCTATCGGAATTCTTTCCCCCAGCAACTTTGTTGCAATAGATAACGTTATCCAGTTAACCGGGAAGCGACCCAAAGTTTTCCTTGTTGACGAGGAGGCTTTTGGAGACAGCATCGAGTGCGCCTACTATTTTGCAAATAACTCGGTACAGCAGCGCCTGGAAACATTGCTGGCAGGCCTTAATACGGCTGCAGCAATTCAAAATGCCGACATCCCCGATCTGACTGAGCTTCTTGTCATGGATGCCATTCAGAAGCTGGCCTCAGACATTCATTTGACACCCTCTGAAGAGGTACTCCACATTTTTTACCGAATTGACGGTGTGCTTAAATATTCCCACTGCCTTCCTAAAATTGTTCTTACATCTCTGGCTTCGCGAATAAAAATCATGGCCCAGATGGACATAACCGAGCAGAGACTTCCTCAGGATGGTGCTTTCACTCAGCTGTTTAGAAAAAAGAAATACGAACTGCGCATATCCACGGCTCCAACTGTGCATGGCGAAAATATTGTAATGAGAATTCTCTCCACGAGTGGTTCTATCAGGAATATCAATTCACTGGGGCTAAACGATGATATTATTGAAACTTTACGTCAGCTTTTCAGCAAAACCCACGGCATCATACTTATAACCGGCCCAACCGGAAGCGGCAAAACCACAACTTTATACTCCTGTCTTCGCGAACTTGATTTGCTCGATAAAAACGTTATAACTGTCGAAGATCCGGTAGAATACCGCCTTAATTTTGTCCGCCAGACCGAGGTCAACGACAAAACAGGCTACACCTTTGCATCGTCAGCCAGAACCTTCATGCGGCAGGATCCGGATGTAATGCTTATGGGGGAAATTCGCGACAAGGAAACAGCCCAGATTGCAATCCGCAGTTCAATTACAGGGCATCTCCTGCTTTCCACTCTGCATGCAACCGATGCAGTAACATCCATTCCCCGTCTGCTTGACTTGGGAATGAGCAAACTGCTGCTTTCTTCAACCATACTGGCAGTTCTTTCCCAGCGCCTTGTACGCAAAATCTGCCACTACTGCAAAGAGGAGTACGAACTGGGGGAGAAAGAACAGCTGCTCTTCAGGAATGCTGGAATGGAAAGAAACAGTGCTTTTCGTGGAGCAGGATGCGACAGATGCGGAAACAGTGGCTATTCCGGCAGGACATCAATCGCCGAGGTAATGGTTTTTAGCTCAGAGATCAAGGAACTGATCTACTCTGAAGCCTCAATGGAAGCAGTCTTTCAGGCGGCTCTGCGCGGAGGCATGGTTCCGCTCTTTACTGAGGGGCTTAAACAGGTGGCCGCCGGTCAGACAACCATCAATGAGATTCAAAGAGTTGTTGGATGAGGAACTACTCCTACGACGCAATAGACTACTCCGGAAAGAACGTAAAGGGGAGACTGGCGTCAGAAACAATTACATCAGCTACAAGAGATCTGAACGAGAAGGGACTATATATTGTTTCTATTCGCGAGGCGACCAGTCAGCAATCCTATCTTTATCAGCTCTTCAAAAAAATTCAGGTAGGCAGACAGGATATTCTCGAATTCACTCAGAGTTTCTCGGTCATGATGAATGCCGGAATACCAATCATTGCGGTACTCGATGACATCCTTATCTCGACAACAAAAAAAGCATTCAAACCGTTTATTTCCGATATTAAACAGAGACTGGAACGTGGCAGTTCTCTGTCGGCTGCTTTGGAAGCACAGGGCAAACTGTTTCCAGACATCGTCAAGACGCTGGTATTAGTCGGTGAGGAAACTGGGCACCTTGAAGAAAACCTGAGAAAAGCTTCCGAACATCTTCAGCGGATGCTTGATCTCTCCGCCGCCATCAGAAAAGCACTCCTGAATCCTGTTATTGCCTTCGCAGCCATATTCGGAGCCCTGACCTTCTGGATGCTTTTCGTAATTCCTAATCTTGTCGTAACTCTTAAGGGATTAGGGGTAAAGCTTCCCGCTCTCACTCTAGCAATAATCGCAACCAGCAATTTCTTCCAGTCACACTGGAAAATGCTGTTTTTTACACTGTCCTTGACTCCCCTCGTAATAATTTTATTGGGTAAGAACCGCCAGTTCAGATACATACGCGATCTTACTCTGATTAAGCTTCCGTTCATAAAAGTAATTATTTTCAATAAACTGCTGGCTACATTTTCGGAGCAGTTCAGAATACTTATGGCGGCAGGGATTGCTATTGAAAGGCTTTTTGATCTATTGATTCCGGCATTGGGGAACGAATATTTTGCGGTTAATCTCCTCAAAGCCAAAGAGAACATTCTCTATGGCAGGCCGATTTCAGAATCTTTAGAGCAGCAGAAAATCCTGCCACCACTGGTCATAAGCAAAATCCGCGTCGGAGAAACGAGCGGAAGCCTTGACAAACAGTTCGATTTTCTGGCTAAGTACTTCACGACAAAGCTGGACAATGCCACCGACACTCTTGGCAAGATAGTCGAACCACTTGCTATGGTTGTAATTGGTGGACTTTTTGCCATTATGATAATGGGATTGTTGCTCCCTATTTACGACCTTGTCTCCACGGTCGGAAAAGCTTAGGAGGTTCTAGCAGAGCATGGCAGCGGATTATCTCTCATTTTTCTATCTAAACGATGACCCGTTCCGACTCACGCCGGATATCGCCTACTTTTACAATTCACCTGCTCACGCCACCGCGCTCCTCTCGCTCGAATACTGCGTTAAACAGAAAGAAGGTTTTTGCGTCCTTACGGGTGAGCCTGGAACCGGCAAGACCACCATACTGCGTATCTTCACAGATAAATGGAAAGATCGTGCTGAAATAGCATTGATCATGACGCCGCGACTTATGCCTGACGAATTTTTTCAGGCCATCCTAGATGATTTTAAAATTCCGCGCACCACCACAAATAAAAATGACATGCTCAAAGCATTCCGCGACTTTCTGCTGAGTCATGCAGCCAATGACAAACGGGTGGTAATAATAGTTGACGAGGCTCAGGAGCTTCCTGACACGACTCTTGAAGAACTCAGGCTGCTTTCAAATCTGGAGACCGAAAAAGAAAAGCTGCTCCAGATTATGCTTATCGGCCAGCATGAACTGTGCGACAAGCTTCTCAGTGCTCCACTCCGTCAGCTGAATCAGCGCATTACGGTTCGAGTCCAGCTCAAACCCCTGACATCGCCGGAGACCTCCGATTACATAAATACAAGACTGATCCGGGGTGGGAATAACTCTCTGCTGTTTAATCAGAAGGCCAAGGATCTGGTTTACGAACTTTCCGGCGGCATTCCGCGCACCATAAATCTGCTGGCCTCTCGTGCGCTCATGTCTGCGTTCCTCGGAAACAGCAGAGAAGTTAAAGCAACGCATGTAGAGCAGGGCGCCTCAGATGTCATGGAAGCAGCCGCTCCACGGGAAGCGACCGTCAAGCCGCCAGCCAGTCACCGTCGGGAGCTCCAACCTTTTAGCGGCAGATCAAGCGGCCTGTTCGCCATGAGTTTTTCCCCGCGCCGCGTTATCGTCATGCTTATCTGGTTATTACTGATTGCTGCCATTGGAGTCGGTACCCTGATAATCCGTGAAAAATGGGATCTGCTGACCGCTATGGTGTTGCCATCGCCGACTCCGCAATTAAAAATGGCACCGCTTTCGTCTGCCAGAATGCTGAATCGTTCAACGGCAAAACCGACAGCCACAGTATATGCCTCGACAAGCTCTGCACGTTTTAGTCGATCTACTTCCGCAAGCACAGGCAAAAAAACAATTACAGTCACTCCACAAAAAGAGAGCTCTTTTGCCGCTGACGCCGCACGTGAAACAGCCGCTGCCGACCCCAGGCGCATGGCGGTATCAGCCTTCAATGCTATTCTTGCAGCATGGAATTATCCGGCTGTAGAAAAAACAGAACTTGCAAAGGGAACTCTCACCTCTTATCTTGTCAGCCTGACTTCAGCCAGGAGCATGCGACTTCAGCCCTTCACCGGAACTGTCGATGAACTGCTGAAGAGCAACTATCCTTCACTGGTTTCGGTTGCTTACTCCCCGAAGGGTGGGGACATCTATGTTGCGCTGCTTAAAGCTTCAAGCAACGAATTCAGGATAGATCCACCTCTGGCATCCAAAAGCACGCTTTCCAGAAGTGAGTTCGAAGCAGTATGGCGGCGCAAAGCGTTAATTCCATGGAAAAACTATGTTAAGATACCTGCACGCGTCGCCAAAGGCTCTGAAGGAAAAGCAATTTCCACACTCCAGAAATTGTTGCAAAATGCAGGAATGACAACATCGGAAAGCGGTGTTTTTGATCAAAAAACGGAAACTGCGCTCAGGCAGTATCAAAAGGCAAAAGGGTTGAAAAGCACAGGCCAGCCTGATTCCATGACGTTGCTGCTGCTCTATAATGAGTCCCAATATGTTTTGCACCCAACACTTAAATGATAACGGACTGGTATTTTTGAATGAGTCTTCTGGCTGATCTACTATCAAAAAAAAGCACCGGCGAATCGGCAGGGATGAAGGATATTCCGCCGACACTAAGCCGTGCACATGGTTTTCCGGCTAAAGATCAGAATATTAAAAACCGATATGTAGTCATATCTGCGATATCAGTCGCAGCAATTGCAATTGGTCTGGTCGCCGTTACCCAGTATGAATGGATGGTACAGCTGGTTACAGGTACCTCGGCGGTTGTGCCACAGGCACCTAAACCACTGACACCGATTGTTCCTCTGCCTGTTCCTGTGCCAGTGGTGTCTGAACCGGCAACACCTCAGGCGGTCGTAATGCCGTCAGTAGAACAAAAAGACGAACCCGAAGAAATTGTTGCAGCAGTACCAGCTCGAAAAAAAGCGGCGCCGACAAAAAAGCCGACCAGACATAAACCGTATATCAGATACAATCCGCCAGATGGATTGGCAATTAAAGCTGTACCGGTAACAATCGCCCCCGACTCTGCCTCATCAGGTAGAGCTGATACAGCAAAGCGGGACGCGCTTCTGTATTCAGCCAGATCAGCCGAGCTGGTATCAGACTGGAGATCAGCTTTGGCAAGCTACCGGAAAGCGCTGAAGATTGATCCAGATAATTTCAAGATAAGGAACAACGTAGCGGCTGCTCTTAATAACCTCGGTATGTTCAATGAAGGAGCCGAGGAAGCAAAACTGGCTTTGGAGGAAAAACCTGACTACGTTCCTGCAATGATCAATGCGGCTATCGCCTATTCATCATCAGGGAACAGCCTTGAAGCTCTTCAGCTCTTTTCAAAAGCGTCTTCAGCCGATCCGACCAACAGGACTCTGGCTATCAACCTCGGCATCCTTCAGGAGAGAACGGGCAAGCTTGAAGAGGCGGCAATGACTTACCGACAGATGGCAGAAGCAGGAGATCCGCTGGCTCTCCACGGCATGGCGCGGATACATGAACGCAAGGGGAACCGAATCGAAGCGGTCAGGGCATATCGCCATATTTTGACTCTGCCGAATGCAAGTTCTACACTGAAAAAAGAGGCAAAGGACAAACTTATGAGGCTTGAGGAATAAAAAAATGTTCAAGCCCCTAAATTATTAACAAGTTTTCTTGACTAACCTTGTTTTACATAGTATACGCGTATGAACATATACTTTTTGATCTAGATTCCAACCAGAAAAGGAGCGGAAATATGGAACCAAAGATGGATACTGAGCTGGAAACCAAGATGGAAACCGTGGAAGAACCGAAAAAACTTGGCCTTGTAGCGCGAATCAGAAACCATAGGGGTTTTTCTCTTGTTGAGATGGCAATTGTTTTGGTTATCATCGGGATTATCATTGCCGCAATTGTTAAGGGGCAGGATTTGATAATCAACGCGAATGCCAAGAAGGTCATCTCTGCTGCCAGCACTTGGCGCAATTTGAGTTTGGCCTATCTGGATCGTAACGGACGGTATCCAGGTGACTCAGGTAAAAATGGTGTAATTGGCGATGGTGGGGCAACTGAAGAAACTACTGCCAGTGCGCTTACAGAAATCACAACTACTATGTCGCACGCTCCAGCAAACCCCGTAGTTGTGGGTTCGTATACTTACTATATGTACTTTGGAAACGTGCCTGGGCTCCCTATTACAGGCACGAACAGAAACGTAATTGTAATGTGCAAAGATAAGGACTGTACTGCTTCTTATTCAAAAGAGGATCTAGAACTTTTTAAAGCCATTGATACTGCTTTGGATGGAGAGGCAGATGCTGGAAAAGGAAGTTTCAGGTCGTCGAACAAGGCTGTAACTGCAACTCCAGACACAACAAAGTCAGTTTTATCACCGTTATTTAATAACTATTCTTCTACGAATGTTGCCTATACATGGGCAAATACTGATGTGCGTGCAACTGTCTGGGCATTCGACCGTCCGTTCTAATCGATACAAATATTTTTAGTAGAGGGGGGCTTGAAAAAGCCTCCCTTTTTTTATTCTGTTAATTCTACCTATTCCACTTATTGCAACTATCAGACGACAAAATCCAAGGTGAATATATACCAATTCTCTATG
>CAJBRY010000679.1 GCA_903958085.1 uncultured Geobacteraceae bacterium | reverse complement strand
TTATCTGGAGTTCCTCTGAGCAGAAGGTATGTCACAGTAAAATGAGTAGTGACCATAAAATTCTACGAAGCCCCTCTGGCTATAGATTTTTTCTCAAAAATGGCGAACTTGGGTTAAGACCAGGGACAGATCGATGGCCTCATAGTGTAAATCTCTTTCTTTACCGAGCTCAGTCTATCGGGATCAGATAATTGGTTCCGGCAACCTGAAGACCATGACCTGCATAATAAAACAATGACACAGCCGCACCATTTGATCTGTCGCCAAACCTTCTCAAGACAGTATCCATTTCCGGTTTTGTCAAATTGATTTGAAAATCGACATCGAAGTTCAACCGTTTCAGTACACTGCCTATCGCCTCCGCATCGTTACCAGGGTTTGGTAATACCGGCACATTACGATAGGCACTGTTTCCGACCACAAGGGCGACCCTCTTTTCATCATTGCGTGAATGGGTCGCATGGGCAACCGTTGAAACTCCAACCATCAGAACAAGAAGGAACACACCGAATATCGGGTACATATTGAAGACAAAAGATTCCAACTGATTAAACTTTTCATATTCAAACCAGCACATATAAGAACCTATCTGCAAGGTTGGTGAAATTTATTTTTTCATGTTGACTGCCGTACGCTGAAACACTTTCAACTGGAGATATATAGACATTCAGAAAAAAAATAGCGGTATTATCGGTCGGAGATATACGACAGTATAATCCCTTCCCCTCTGCGAAGGCCCCTTTGTTGCGTAATATCTCAGTGAATTTTAAATCATATTGAGTCTTCAACGATAGTGGCCTTATCTTAATAGCCCAAGAAACTACCAACTTCTTGGGAACTTTACTTTGCCTCGGGCTTCTTGTTCAGTAATTCCAATCGAAACTGCTGAACAGTCTGTATAACATTTTGGTGTTGTAATTTTCACATAACGAAATTCGACTGGAGATTCCAATCTCAAAATATGAATAGTATCATCATGTCCTCTCCGTAACTGGTTCTCTCGTTGACCAATTCTAATCCACGGTCCGCCACGGTTTGAAGAAACTTCGATGGTAGTATCAGAGCCTTGGCAAGTTCCTCCGGGAGTACCAGCAACGTAAAAAGCAATTAAATTTGTACCAGGTGCATAAGTTGCCTGAAGCTCATGCAATCTCGACTCGACAAAGTCACGGCAGCCCTGATCAAACGATTTAACCTGTAATGATTGACGATTCTGTTCTTCCAACTTAGCAGTAATTTTTTCATGTTCCTGCTTGAATGCAATCCTACGATTTTCTTCATCTCTCAATTCTTTTTCTTCTTTACTCAAAAAATTGTTTCCATCACGCACCAATCCAAGCCGTTCAACAAAAAGGTCAACATCGCCTTCAGCCACATCCTTCGCGTCAGGATAATTGTCAATCAATGCTCCCCACGCCGCGCCCTTCATATCCTGGGCATATTTGCTTGAAGCAACCTTCTCGTACTTTGCCAAATCAACCTTCACCTGTGCAGCAAGCTTTGCCTTGGCCTCTCGTTTCAGACGTTCAATCTCTTCCTGTCGTTTGCGCTCTTCTACCTCGCGCTGGTGCCGCAAATCGTCCAGCCGTTTTCCTTGTTCTTCCTTCTGCTCCGCCATTGCAATGATCTGATCCAGGCCATCGGTCGAACGAGCCGCACCGCTCCCAAGCCTTCCCCTCATCTCGGAAATCTGCCTGTCCAGTTCGTCCATTTCAGCCTGTTTTTTCGCTATCTCCGCCTGCTCTTTCTGCTTAACTTCACTGGCTTCCGCATCAACTATCTTCAATTGCTCCAGTTCTTTCTGGCGTTCAGCGGAACCTGATGAAAGGTTTTGAAGTCGGTTCTCTTGTTTCAAGAAAAGTACCAATTCACCTCCATCCTGTCCGCCAACACCATAAAGAGACCCCAATTGCGGAAACTGCTCGGCATTTTGGGCTACGCCGGATTTGATGGCCGGGAAGAGTTCTGAAGGGATCAGGTAGGGCTTGGTGTTGTTTTGAAGCGCAGCAACCAGAAAATGGGAAAAAACGCTGTTTCCTCCGAATCCATCATCGCTAACGGGTTCAAGCCCACCGCTTGTGATGGCCTGGCGACTGGAGAGCTGATAGGCTTTTTTGATGACTGTGTCCGTTACTTCGGGTAGCCCTCCGCGCGTACCACGGAAAAAATCACCAGAAAAGCAGGAGTCGGATATAAGGAGTACATGTTTGGCTCTGATGGCGTCGATGTGCAAATAGTCCTTGATATCCTGGTTGGATATCCAGGCGCTTGGGTCATCGGTGCCGCTCTCTACCGGTATCCAGCTTCCTTTTTTTGTTATGTTGTCGATATGGCCGTGGCCGGCATAGAATATTACCAACGAGTCGTCCGGGTTGATTTTCCCACTTAAGTCACGAAGTGTATTAA
Organism: uncultured Geobacteraceae bacterium; assembly: GCA_903958085.1. Lineage (GTDB taxonomy): Bacteria > Desulfobacterota > Desulfuromonadia > Geobacterales > Pseudopelobacteraceae > JACRCG01. Next base: position 2,972 of record CAJBRY010000679.1, on the reverse strand, counting down.
GGATGTTCTTGCGGGTTGCGTTTTCATCATAGAGTTCAATTACGTGGGAGGGATCAACGTGGTAGCGTTCCAACAGAACGTTCTTAAGCGCCCTGGCATCGTTGGTTGCGGTCTTGAGTCGAGGCCAGGAGAGATATGTGTTGATGCCGATGGTCAGCAACCATTGTTCACCCTTGACATCCTCGCCGGTGGGAGATTGAGGGCGGACAAAAGGCCCACGTTGATCAGCAGCCGCCGGGGCAGTGGAAACTGACAGAGCTGATGGTTTTCCGATAACCGTTTGAGTAAACGAAATAAAAAAAAACAATACGGTTAGAAAATTCTTCATGATGGAACCTCCAGAAACCGTTTCAACAGCAACCATCGGTTTATTTATCATATCTACGACATAACATAATGCTCAAGAAAAATTAGGTTGCGGATGAAACTCCGCATCAGGATCAAATAACTTTATCGCGTTTTAAACGATAATATTCATCGATTAGCTGCCAGTTTATGTTTTTCAGTGTTGCTTCGAATACTCCAATATTATTCGCATAGTAAAAAATGTCATTATCCAAAGAAAATATCACTTTATTTCCATGAGTCTCGAAAGTAATCTTGTTCTTTAATGATGGATAATCTAACACAATAACGTGTGTCTTGGTGCTTGTTATCAGAATAGTATTATCTTGATTTAAGGCAAGCGAATAAATACTTGATCCAACAGTTACTGACTTTATTACGTCAAACGATTTGTCCTTATTGAACCTGCATACAACAAGTTCTCCTCTGTCCGAACCGCCAATAATGCCATCTCCGGAACTATTCCAAATAATCCGCTTAATGTCATAATTCGCAATTTTACTCTTTATTGCATTTTTCAGTTCATAGTCCCGATATCCTTGATCGTTAAAAGATGTGCGAAACTTGTCTGTATCCGTGATTTTTATCAACCCTCCATAACCACCTATTGAAGAGGCAATATATTTACCAGTGGGATCAAATGATATAGCAGCTACAGAACCATAGTTATGGTAATTACCCATTATGTTAAAATTGTTTGGGTCTATTCTAAATATTCCATTAGATGAAGTGATTATGGCATTGGCCGGGTAGGAAATGGCAAAACGGCCGCCGCCACCGCCGCACCGAATCGACTTCAGATAACTGTAATTATTAGTATCTATAATACAACAAATATTACTCCAATACATACCCACTAAAATATGCTTGTTGTCAGGTGTAAATGTTACTGCTTGATCAAAACCTAGGTCTTCTTTCATTTTAGGCAGTTCTTTTACTAGGCGACCACTATATAGATCATATATTCGGGGCGAGCCATGACCACATACCGTCACTAATTGCTTGTAATCTCTATCAATTGCTATATCATCCGATCTGCCTTTATAGATTACCTTGTGAGCCGCTGCCTTGGCGTATTCAGCTTCAGCAGGAAACATTTCTCGTTTGATGATTATATCTTGGAATGCGGAATCTTTATCTCTTCTTTTTGGTGCCACTTCTAATCTATATTTATTGTCACCGATTTCAAGAGATAATTTTTTTTCAAAGGTTTTATCTGGGTTTAGCTGGACATTTGATCCATTTATCAACAAGTCATGGTCCTTCATTACCTTACCCTTTAAAACATACTCTTTACCTTTTACTGTGATTATGTTTCCATTGAAATCCTTCAGATCGACAGGATTAGCACATCCCGTAAATAAAAAAGAGAAAAGAGCCAAGACAAAATTAATCCGTATTCTGGTGTGCTTCATACCGTTGCCTCCTGAAATTTTAATATTGACGACTTCGTAAAAAGTCCGGAGGCTGCGTTGCGCTGCATTCCTCGTCGTTGCGGCGTACCAGAAGTACGCCTCACTCCTCGTAATTTGCACGCCTTGCCTGCGAACTTTTTACAACGTTGTCCAAGCATTGACTTTTTACGAGTTCATCATGCTTGACATCAAAAAAGATGTAATTACAATAATCACAAATATAAATTAGAAAAAGCTAAGGAGCAAAATCCATGGAAAATCAAATACGCTCAAGGGATGCCAAGATAGTCCCCATTGGAAATTCCAAAGGAGTTCGCATACCCAAGGCGCTTCTTCAAAAATATGGCCTGAAAAATTCCCTTTTAATCGAAGAAACAGACAAAGGCCTCCTTCTCCGGAATAAAGAAGAAAACAAGCTTTCTTGGGAAGATACATATAAAACCATGGCTAACGAAAAGGAAAATTGGGACGATTTTGACACAACGCTTCTGGACGGCCTGGAGGATGAGAACTTTGAATATTAAAAGATACGAAATCTATCTTGCGGATCTCAACCCAACCATAGGAAGCGAGATAAAAAAAGTACGCCCCGTCGTCATAATAAGCCAAGACGAGATGAATATATATCTGTAAACAGTTGTTATATGCCCATTAACCTCAAAATTGCATCCACTATGGAGAACGCGGCTTCAGATTAAATGCGCAAACAAAAATGCCGAAATTGCCGTTGATCAAATTCGCACCATCAGCAAGCAACGATTAATAAAGAAACTTGATAAATTATCTGATATCAAAGCCGCCCAATTACGAAAGCTCATAACTGATATGTACGGTGAATAACCAAACGAAGTATTTCGGAGCAGGCGGCTTGCCCATAAGCATTAAAGCTGAGAAAACTCGAACAGCGCAAGCTTGTTTCGCTGCCTGCAGTCCGGCGCAAGCAATCGAGCTCGCATTATTTCCTACATTGCCCACAGTATGCTTCTGGATGGCCTGCATATCGTAATACAGGCCATAGTCGTTTTCCCGATCATCGAGTACCAGCAGTTCCAGGAATTTGATCGCCGAAGCTCCCAAAGATCGAGCTCCCCCAAATGCCTATGATTCAGGTTCTGCAGTACTATACTGCCAACAGTCATAATCTTGACTTTTGAGCCCCCACCCCAACCCTCCCCCGCTGGGGGAGGGAGCATAAGGAAATTGAAGATTATG
>CAJBRY010000678.1 GCA_903958085.1 uncultured Geobacteraceae bacterium | reverse complement strand
CGGGTGAAATCATTTTGAATATCTCTGCGTTGTCCACTTCTTTTGCCCACAAACCTAACATGAAGCTGACCACCATTGCCAATACAGAGATGCACAGGGTTGCGCTTACCATGAGTGTCACCCAAAGGGTTAGCTTCTCTTTCACTTCTATCTGATTAAGGAGATTGTTGACAGTTTTGAGTATGAATACTGTGATGGTTGTAATGTATGGAAATTGGGTAAGCAAATCAAACATTGATGTGTAAAAAGGAGGAGTAATTATGGATTTCAAAATCGAGATGGCGAATGATGTAGTACTGCTGATTCCAACCGGAAACCTGGTAGCAAGCGAAACGGAGTCTTTCAAGGGTCAGGTCGAGAAACTTATCGAGAAGAAATTTCTTTTTGTGCTGCTGGACATGAGTAAGATCGATTTTATGGACAGTTCCGGCCTTGGTTCGGTCATTGCCGTAAACAAACTTATTACATCAATTGGCGGAATTTTTGTCTGTGCTGCACTTCAGGAGGGTGTTCAGAAAGTTTTCAGGGTTACCCGAGCTGATCAGAAAATCCCTGTCACTGCAACACAGTCGGATGGTTTGATGCTTATTCAGGAACGGAAAATTCAAGGGAAAGGGAGATGAGTATGGCTGAAAAAAAACTGCTTGGTGAAATCCTTGTTGAACATAAACTCATATTGCCTGAACAACTTCAAACAGTTCTGGAATTGCAGAAAACAACGACACCATATCAGACAATCGGCCGCCTTATTATCAAACAGGGATTCATGAAGGAGGCGGATCTTCAGATTGTACTTGATCGCACTGGAAAAAGGCAGCGCCTGGAAGAGGTATACTATCAGCATCGTTTCGTAGAAAAAGAAGATCTTTTGCTTGCAATTGATATGTCCAGGCAGGAACAACTCCCCATAAGCACGGTGCTGAAAAATCTGGAATTCATTGACGATGAAATAGCGGCAAAGGCCATTGCCATCCAGTATGATCTGCCATATGTGCATTTGAATACCATCCAGCCGATTCCGGCTCTCTTGAATGTCGTCAATCCCGGATATGCGAAAAGTCACAAAATTGTACCTGTTTCAAAAACGAGCGAGACTGTTATGATGGCCATGACAGAACCGCTTGCCCTAAAGGAGTTAAAAGAGCTTGAATCCATGATCCGTCTGAGAATCCAGCCGGTAATTGCCCTGGAAAGGGAGATAATTGCCCTTCAGGACAGGCTTTACAACAAAGGTGGCGCTGTAGCTAAATCGGAAGTAGATATCAAGCTTGACGATAGTTTTCTTAACTCTTTGAATGAAGACAATCTTGAACCAGACATTGACGCAGCAGATAAGCAGGTTACCGAAAAAGACAGTAATCTGGTCAGACTTGTGAACAAGATTATCAATGATGCCTGCGTGAACAAGGCATCCGATATTCACATCGAACCTTATCCAGGCAAGGAAGATGTTGTGGTCAGGATCCGCATTGACGGTTGCTGTGAAGATTATCTTCGTATACCGCATAAATATAAATATGCTTTGCCATCCCGAATAAAAATAATGGCGAATCTTGATATCGCAGAAAAACGTAAGCCGCAGGATGGAAAGATCGACTTTAAAAAATTTGGTTCCTTAGATGTGGAGCTGCGTGTCGCAACAATGCCGACGGCAGGTGGCCTTGAAGATGTGGTAATTCGAATATTACATACTGGTGAACCTACTCCATTTGAGGCATTGGGGCTCTCAGAAAAAAATCAGCAGCTTTTTGGCGAAACTATTAAGCATCCATATGGCATGATTCTGGTCGTCGGTCCCACTGGTTCTGGTAAGACAACCACTCTCCATTCAGCGATTGCCAAAATCAACAGACCCAAAATAAAAATATGGACCGCAGAAGATCCGGTAGAAATAACCCAGAAAGGGTTACGTCAGGTTCAGGTGAATCCCAAAATAGGCTTTACCTTTGCTACGGCTCTCCGTTCATTCCTGAGGCTTGATCCTGATATCATAATGGTTGGTGAAATGCGTGACGAAGAAACGGCTGCTATTGCCGTTGAGGCTTCGCTTACAGGCCATCTTGTTTTTTCTACCCTTCATACCAATACAGCTCCTGATACCATTACCAGATTGCTTGAAATGGGGCTTGACCCATTCAGTTTTTCCGATGCATTGCAGCTTGTTCTTGCCCAGCGCCTGGCTAGAAAACTTTGTGAGCACTGTCTTGAGCGATACACGCCCGACGAGCGGGAGCTTGACGGACTGATTGCTGAATATGGCGGGGATTTGTTAGCTGCCAGTGGTTGCTCCCGCGAAAAAATAACAATGACCAAGGCTGTAGGATGTAGTCAATGTATGGAAAGCGGTTACTCAGGGCGTCTAGGTATCCATGAACTGCTTGCATGTACGGATGAAGTCAGGGATCTTATTAAACAAAGGGCAGATACTTCCATAATCAGGAAACAGGCGATTGCCGATGGAATGGTCACTCTGAAGCAGGACGGTATTCTGAAAGTTCTGCAAGGGCTTACAGATATTCATGAGATCCGCCGGGTTTGCATCAAGTAGAATTTTTGTCCGATAGGAGTCAATTATGCCTGAAAAGCCCAAACTGGCGATTTACTGGGCAGCATCATGTGGAGGATGCGAAGTTGCAATTGTAAACCTCCACGAGAAGATACTGGATGTCGATGCGGCTCTGGATCTGATGTTCTGCCCTTGTCTTATGGATACTAAAAAAAAGGATATCGAGGCGCTGCCGGATGGAGCCATTACGGTAACTTTTTATAACGGGGCATTACGCACCGATGAAAATGTTGAAATGGCACATCTGCTACGCCGCAAATCACAAATTCTAGTGGCTTTCGGTTCATGTGCTAAAGGGGGTTGTATTCCTGCATTAGCAAACTTTACCAGCAAAGATGAAATGCTGAAAACGATATATATTGACAACCTTTCGGTTGAAAATCCGAAAGGAATTATTCCTGAAGGCACGACAAGCTTGCCGGGAGGGAAAATGAGTCTCCCTGCAATGCTTGGTCGGGTGAAACACCTCTCACAGGAAGTCGAGGTTGATTATTATATTCCTGGCTGTCCGCCGGAATCGCAACAGATCTGGAATGTGATTGAGGTAATTCTTTCCGGTGATTTGCCGCCAAAAGGGAGTACGATCGGCTGCGGTTCTCTGACGGTCTGTGATGAATGTGACCGGACCAAAGAGGACAAGCGTATTCAGGCCTTCCGCCGTAACTATGAATTTTATCCTGATCCCAAAACCTGTCTGCTGGAGCAGGGGCTGCTCTGTATGGGAATTGCAACTCGAAGTGGTTGCGGCGCTCCATGCACCAAAGCCAACATGCCTTGTACCGGCTGTTACGGTCCTCCGGAAGGGGTCAGTGATCAGGGGGCAAAAATGGTAGCGGCGCTCGGTTCGGTAATGGATATTGGTGACACTACAGGTTTATCAGAGGAGGCGATTGCCGGGAGGGTGGATAATTTTTTGAAGAGTATCCCTGATTACGCCGGACAGTTTTACAAATATACCCTGGCCAGTTCAATACTTGGCGGCAGGGTAGGGAGGTAAGGGATGCAGCGTATTACAATCGACCCGATTACCCGTCTGGAAGGGCATGGCAGGATTGACATATTTCTGAATGATCTCGGAACGGTTGAAAACGCCTGTTTTCAGATTCCGGAGTTGCGGGGTTTCGAACAGTTTTGTGTAGGGAGGATGGCGGAAGAGATGCCGGTGATTACCAACCGGATCTGCGGCGTCTGCCCGGAAGCACATCATCTGGCTGCTACCAAGGCGCTTGACGGTGTCTTTGGTGCCGAACCAACGTCAGTGGCAAAGAAACTGCGCGAATTGCTATACATGGCTTTTTTTGTTACCGATCACACGACTCACTTTTACGCCCTCGGTGGCCCGGATTTTATTGTTGGTCCCGATGCTCCCCCTTCAGAGCGGAATATTCTCGGTGTTGCCAGGAAGGTCGGGCTGGATGTTGCTGGCGAGGTAATCGCCTGTCGTAAGCGCAACCATGAAATCATCACCTTTCTTGGCGGAAAATCAATTCATCCTGTTGCCGGAGTCCCTGGCGGCTGGAGCCGTGCAATCACGGCAGAGGAACGGGTACAGATTGAGGATACAGCCCGTAAAAATATTGAGTTTGCCAGGTTCTCTCTCTCAATTTTTGAAAAAATAGTCCTGAAAAACCCCGTTTATCTAGAAATGGTCACCTCGGATACCTATCTGCACCGAACCTATTCAATGGGTACGGTAGATGCGAATAATCAGACCAACTTTTATGACGGTATGATTCGGGTCGTAGACCCGGATGGTAATGAATTTGTAAAATATCACTCTTCGGAATACAGGGAACACATTGCCGAGCGTGTTGAGTCCTGGACCTACCTTAAATACCCCTACCTTAAAAAAGTGGGTTGGAAGGGACTGGTCGATGGTATGGAGAGTGGCGTTTACACCGCAACACCGCTGTCGCGCCTGAATGTTTCCGAGGGGATGGCAACCGCTTTGGCCAATGCCGAGTATCAGAAAATGTACGAAACCTTCGGCTGCACAAAGATGACAGCTGCCCGCTACCAGCCGATTCATCACCGTCTTGCGACACACTGGGCGCGACTAATCGAACTACTCTACGCATCAGAACGGATGCTGGAGCTGGCGCTTGATTCTGAAATTACTTCACCTGAAACCCGCAATATTCCTGATCCTGCTAGTTTTGTAGGAGAGGGTATAGGTTCGGTTGAGGCTCCGCGCGGGACTCTTACCCATCATTATGTAACTGACGAACGAGGAGTGCTGACCAAGGTCAATATGATTGTCGGCACCACCAATAATTACGCCCCTATTTCCATGTCTATTAAACGTGCCGCTGAGAAACTGATTACCAACAACGCTCCAGAAGAGGCAATCCTAAACAGGATCGAGATGGCATTTCGCCTCTATGATCCATGTTTTTCCTGCGCCACTCATTTCCTCCCTGGCAAGATGCCGTTGACAGTGTCACTGCACGACAGTCAAGGCGAGTTGCTGCGTGAGATGCGGAGAAAGGTGTGAGTGGTACGGTTATTATCGGTATGGGAAATCCTCTGCTCTCAGATGATGGTGTAGGAATTGCGGTGGCTTACGCCGTGGCAGAGCGATTGAAGAACCGAGTTGCTCTTACGGTGACGGAGCTCCACACAGGTGGTATTCGTTTGATGGAGGCTATGTCCGGTTTCAAGCGGGCTGTGGTGGTGGACGCTATGCTGAGTGGCGCAGCACCGGGCACAATCTGTCGTTTCGATTCGGCTGATTTTGTCACGACCAAGAACACATTTTCGAGCCACGACACAGATTTTTCCACGGCTTATAATCTGGGGCTTCTGGCTGGTGTTAAGCTTCCGGAGCAGGTCTCTTTCTGGGGTATAGAAGCGCGTGAATTTGATCTGTTCAGCGAGAATTTTACCGACGACGTGGCAGCTGCTGTGCCTGGCGCTGTGAACGGTATCGTTGCAGAGATTACGGCATGGGAGGTGGCAGCATGAAGATCGGTATATATTTTTGTAACTGCGGCAGCAACATTGCCGAGAAGATCAGTTCTGAAGCTGTAGCTGAAGCCTCCAAAAATTTTCCGGAGGAGCCATATTTTGTCACCGTTGATTTTATCTGCTCCGAAAGCGGCAAGGTTGAGTTCGAGGAGAGTCTCAAGGCGGAACTTCCTGATCGTGTCGTTGTTGCGGCCTGT
>CAJBRY010000677.1 GCA_903958085.1 uncultured Geobacteraceae bacterium | reverse complement strand
TCTCAATTAATTTTGACGAAAAGTCACGAATATTAATTGGAGAAGGAGAATTGAAAAATATTAAATTTATGTATAACGATAGCAAACTATTTAGTTCGTCATTAGAAAGTAAAATAAATGTCAATATGCCAATAACTGCTAGACTTATTTATAGTCAAACTACTCAACTTTCTGATCCAACAGTAATTATTGATGTCATATATTATGATGACCTCAACAAGAGAATAAAAAACAGATTTCCTATTACAGATACAGGGTGCTTACGACTATCTCAAAACGCTAAGATTGGGTTTGCTTCCGTTTTGAATGTTAATTCACCAGAAGATTCAATGGTCATAAGCAAAATTACAATAGTGAACGATATTTTCGAGCATGAGACACAGGCAGCGAATGCGGTTGGGTTTGACGAGCGTATCCCGCAACAAGCAAGCCAAGCCAGAAAGTAAAGGAGATACCGGTGGGGCAGATCCTGATACAATACATTTCAAATTAACAAAAACGCCGTTAAGACTTTTCCCCAAGACTTTACGGCGTTTTTTCAGACCAGAGTGAACGCTGGCAAGTAATCGTAATGAGAAACGAGAACAATGTTCAACACTTATTAGGCCCCTGTTCGTCAAGGGCAAAAGTGAGCCTTGACGATTTTGACTCGTTTTTTTGAATTACCTGTGCCAGCAGTTTCACTATTCTGACTTAATTTCTGAATCATCAGAGTCAGGTTATTTACCTCCAGAAGGAAAGGTTCTGCACCAAACACCCATCGAGGCTCACACCGCTGCGGATGTTGCAACTGCAGCAGTTGCGATGGCATCGCCATGGCAACCTGGAAGTTCATGACCATCAATGTCAATTAGTAGCTGAGTGTTTAATTCCATTTCTCTCAACATAAATTCAAGGTCTTCCGCAAATATGGCAAAATCATGGAACTCTTTTAACGAATTCAGAACTCTTTCTGGCGAGCTTGCAACATCAGATGGCCCACATTTCGAGCGCCAAATTATACCATTATTGCGAATTATCTGGCCTGATCTTGTCGTGACTCCATCTAGGCGTTTTTTCGACAGAAAAGGAATTGACCATCTCGTTTGGGAGGATACGGAGATACTGCCACTGGTAGTGCAATGCAAGGGATTTCAGGTTCAAGAGCATGAGATCGGGATAAGCCAAGTACAACAATGCCTTGAATCAATTGCCTCATTCAAACACAGTAATTGCAAGGCTAAAACATATCTTCTCATCCATAACCGGACCGGTCAGAATGAAGACCTGAGAAAATCCGTGACCAGTGCTCTAGTTGAATTGGTAACAGATAGTTGTGTTGATCAAGCCCATCTCTGGGATCGACAAATGCTGCTTAACAATGTTTTTAACGCCATGCTCATCCGAATCGAAGAATATTTATCCTGCTCCAGTTCAAGATACTCAAGCGAATTATTAGGCACTCTCCCATATCAGCCTATTCTCGAGACACCTCTTCAAATTAGCACGTTGCACACTGATCAATACCGTATGGTTGCGGCATCAGGTCATCAAACACTGCTATCAGACCCTGCTATAGAAATCTTCAAATTTGATTCGTGCAACATGACACTGTTAATCGGCGGGGCTGGTTATGGGAAAACCACTTCTGTCTTAAGGAGTTTGGAGCAGACGGACAAAAGTGTCTTTTATGTTGCAGCTTCAACCATTAGCTCAGAAATCACCGGCAGCAAGCAACTTCTTGCAGCATGCATCCGAGTCGATGAACTGTTTGGCGATGTGACAGAAGAGGATCTGCTGGTACATCAGGCTGTAGCACGACCTATCATCGAGTATCTGTTGAAAAACGAAAAACATCCTGTAGTACTGATTTTAGACGCACTAGATGAATCTCTATACTTCTCCCGGCGTGGAGGAATCCAAACTCTTTTCAATCAACTGCGTGATGTAAAGGTGCCAATTATCCTAACGGCACGGTCAGAGTTTTGGGCGCTGAGGCAGTCTGATTTCCATGTGCCTTTTGGTATTACAGCGACTGCCAGAACACATACAAGAAACAACGTAATCAAGCTGATTGAATTGTTTCCTTGGAATGACGCCCAGATCGTAGAACTGGCAATGCGCTTTCGTGAGTCGCTCGATGATCATGAGGCAAAAGAAAGAATCACCGGTTTTATTGAATTGGTGAATAATGGAACCTACCATGAGATGTATGGTGACATTCCGCGACGTCCTCTGTTTTTGAAACTTATCCTCGATACAGTTGCTGTTCAGGAAGTAAAGAAAATTGGCATTGCAAGACTGTTTTATGACTGGACATATAGGAAAATATCCAGGGATATTAATGAACCGATGAGATGGGGCGGCCTTGGGCGAGAGCCGATTTTGAATGAAAACGAAACGGCTGATGAGACGATTACTCTTTCTTTCATTGCGATGATGAATGCCGCAGCACAGATGACCGAAACTTTGATCGATGAGCTGGTGCTGCTACCGGATTGTGTGTTGAATGATATTGTGTCAGATGATGAAAGGCTTTCTGGGATTTCCGGTACAACCGGGTTGTTTCTGAATAGTCTGCTTGTACCTGCACCAAAGTTTCCGCACAAGCAATTGAAAGTCTGCTTTTGTCACCGAGCGTTTCAGGAATTTTTCCTGGCTCTGCATATTCACGAAAACCCTGATGTTTTTGACGGAGTAAAGCTTCCTGAAGCTATTGAAGATTTTCTCTTGAGTATTCGAGGTGAGGAGATAGTAAGCAACTAACAATAAGGGGAGATTCAGATGTCTGATGGTGTTTTAGCAATTTTAACAGACGAATAAATTCGTTACGTTAATATGTTTACTCGCCATCTCTTTCGGGATATGGCCTATCTTCCTCGCTCATATTATCTGCTATCTCTGCAAGCTTCAAAAATCCAGATCTTCTACCCTCGTCAAACGCAAACTCTATTTTCTGCTGCTCACTGAGTTCATCCCAACATGGTGTAAATTCTTCATTCCACATTTCAACCAGTTCAAAGTATTTCATTGGCTACACCCACCCTTCCAAACATTGTAGCTATTCTATATCCAAACATTCAAGCGGGCAAGCCGCTTAATTCAGCCTTTTAAATTATCCCCTATTCATTACGTCTTTAAAACGATCTTCACTGCCATTGATTTCTAGCTTCAGCAATGGTGCATCTATTTTGACTGAAAAAAGTTCTCCTATATTGATGAATTCAGTTGATTTTTTACTAATTACAATATCAACACTGGTAATTTGGTTGTTATCAAGAAAATACTGTCCCACCATATCGGGTTCTCGTCCAATCCAATCACGTAATTCCTTTTCGATAGTAGATACTCTTAATTCAGTGCCAACTGGATAGCTAGTATTCGATTTTAAATCAAAACCTTCTGGCCAGCTTTTTCGAATTATTTTCGATCTATCAATGAAGTATGCAATTCCAAGTGCAGTGAAGAACCAAAATAAAAAGTTGAAAGAAGTGATCATTCAGACTCTCCGGTATCTTAGGGGGGCAAGCTCCTATAATTTTCATTCTGCCCAACAACTTTGCCACTGAGCCGAGAGCGTCAGCGAATCGGCTTCTGTGGCATGTAATTTAATGTAGTTGTCATTTTCTTTCTCGTACTACCCTCAGTTGCATCATTAACTCTTTCCCTCTTGGGGTGAGTGACCAAAAAAAATCCATACCCCCCGCAATAGTTTTAGAATATGAGGTTTCAACAAGTTTAAGTGCCATTAATTGTATTTTTATGGTCTCAAAATCTTGGTCGTCAATATGTACAATTTTATATCCTGGGAAAATTGCGGTAGATAGCGTGCTTTTTACTGTACTGTCGTTGGGATATTTCATCAGATATGGCGAGATGAGCGAGAAAATCTCTTGCCATGTTTTGTCGCACTTTAGATCGGAATAGTGTTTGTAGTGTCTATTGTAATATTTTCCACTGATATTTATTTTTTCTTCTAATGATGCCAGGTTATCTATTTCTGATGGTTGATTTCTTGTTAACTTAACTATTTCAATCTTCAGATTATCGTTTTCTTTTCTCAGATCATTTAACTCAATCAAGATTTCGTTTGCTGGAACTTTGTCAGCTCGCATCCACCCAACAGCAGGATATGTTTTTATAGTCTTTGACAAACTTAATGCGACTAAACCAGGAAGCTCTTCGGGGCGTGTCCAAAATTTAACTAATCTGTTTGTCGCTACTTTTTCTCGAAATACTCGGAGTCGTTCTCTTAAAACTGGGTCTATATCTGATTTGGCAACAGCCAATTCGTCAGGCTTTTCATGAAATAGCGCTACAACTTTAATGTCTTTTTGCAAAGCATATTCATACTCTTTTTCTGTATAGCTAATTCCGTCTGATGTAGTAGACCCATATCTTCCACCGATGATAAGTAGGTAGTAATCACAGTCATCAATGATTTTTTTAATAAATTCCCACTGTTCTTCGTCGGCAGCAGGAAAAAGTTCCATACCAGATGGAATACAATCCATCTCCATGAGAGTCTGTATTACTCTTTGCCGCTCTTCTTTTAAGTCCGCATATGTGGAACTAACAAAAACTTGGAAGCGTTTTTCCATTGATTTCTCCCTTGTTGCGTAACGGGGCCGGCCGGTGACCCGGCGCAGGTTTATCGCGACCGGGTCCACTGGTCTCGTTGGGAATCGATCTCAAGTTTCCACTTTCAAGGGCTGACCATCATCTTTCCCTTCAGTTGGCGATGCATCTTGCTTCATAGGTGGAGGGCTTATTTCTGCTTTACCCGTTTGCTGCACGTTTTGTGTGACAGTGCCTTTTACAAATCTATTAACGAATTGTTTAACATGATGTGTCCCGTAGCCGCCGCCAAATGCTATGAGCCAAGAAGCAAATTTATTTATTTCTATGGCGGAACCGCCAACTAAGACAGCAATTACGCCAGCTTTCACAGCTACGTACAAAACAACACCTGTAATACCACCACCAATTACTTGTATTAAGTACCCTAGGAAGCACAAACAGGTAGGCATTTCTTTGACGCCGTATATTTTCTCATTGTAGTCCTTTGCAAAGAAAACACTACAGTGCATTGCTCCCCCAATTACTCCTAGGCCAAATAGCTGTAAAAACAATCTACTTTCATTACTTACTAAAAACGGGAAGCAACCCATGTACTCGCAAGAAAACCATAGGTAGGTGCCGCAAATATATCCCGCAGCTATAACCAAGATAATAGGCAGGTACCAGAATCGACTATGCCACCATGACATAACTTGCCTCCTAGATTGTTAAAAAGACGATTAAGAAAAAACTCCATAAGCCTGACTGGCCAGTTTTTGGGCCGGTGGCGCTAGTTGAAGTTTAGCCATAGAAACCATTACAAGGTGTCTCCAATTATTTTTAAGAGATTCGTAACTTTCATTTTGATACGTGAATCTCTCTCTAATCTGTCCAGTGGTGCCTTGAAATCTTGTATGTCAGCAATCAGCTCTTTTACGGCAGGTGCTGACACTTTATTGCTTAATATCTGAAGTAGCTCGTTGTATTTTCTTTGGCAGAGAGAAAACTGCAACCTACTAGAGATGTGCTCAACAGTAAAAGACAGGATGGCAAGCAGGGATTGATGAGGGTTAAAATTGTTAATAAGGGAGAGGTATATTGGCTCTGCATTCCACGCAGTGCCATTACCGTTTGTGAGATACACCTCAACAAGGCACATTACGTAGGAGCGTTCAATTGGCTTTGGTACCGAACCGGATTGTCCGATAAGGCTCGCTAGCTGTCTGGCAAAAACTGGTTCGCTATAGAAGTTGTTATGTCCTCTGTGAGCAGACAGTAGGTTTTGTAACGACGACTCAATCTCTGCAGCTTTTAGGCTTTCAGGTATATAAGAAACAGCTGACGTGATTTCAAGAAATTGTCGAGCTAGTTGAGCGCTTTCCTGATCGTTATTGGCAACAAACTTTCCATACCTTATACCAAAACTATTGCGAGTTTCTTCATCAACACGATCCCACAAAAGCGGTAATAAAAAATGTATGTTTTGCCTTGTTTGTTGATTTGTACTGGTCTGAGTGTATATGCCAAAAAATCCAGCTGCGAGATTGTTTACCTGTATTATTGTTAAATCAAGAAAGAAAGCTGCTATCTGCCTAGCTTCTTCTTGAGTAATAGCGTTGTTCTTTATGTTAAATAAAAATTTCTTTATTTCAATAGTTGTATTTGAAAGAGGGAGAGAAATTACTTCTTTGATACACGTCTCAAGCCAAGATACTAATTGCAAACCTGTTAGTTGATTTTGGTTTGGATGAGCTGCGCTAGCCCAATTCCTCATGTATCGTATATAGTCAAGATGCTTATAACCAAGTTCTGAAATAAGTCCGATGTTCCTTGAACCTTGTATCAATTCATTGTCATCTAGCTTTGAAATGTCCTCTTCGCCATTTAGTTTCTTTCTTTTTTCTGCGTATGTGGCATTGTCATAAAAATATTCAATATCGTATTGAATTACACGTCTTCTTAATTCAGATATTGTTTCATCCCAAAGGTAGTTTAAGGCTGCGTCAAATAGACCACCAGAGACTGCTGCCAAAAATTTTGATAAATATATTGAGCGAGCTTTTTGATCAGATGATTCAATTTGATACAGAACATGTTCGATATTCCTAAAAACATTTACCCTTTCAGTAACAGGAACTAAGATCTCTTGGGTGGGTAAACCAAGCTTTCCGATTGCCTCAAGCATGCCATTTTCAAAGTCCTGCAACTGGACATCATAGCTCTTTTTTACAATCAATTCTTGTTCAGACATGCAGCCTCCATGTAATTTATTTTCTGTCCAACGGGCCGGGAGATCACCGAGCGGGTTTTAGGCCTGAAAGAACTTCTTCGATTCTGAACTTGAATATCTCGGCTTCATATCCTTCCGGGTCTTCAATTGGGTCTACGACGATGAGCCTAGTAGTGACTGTCCCAATTACGACGAAATCGCTTTTCTTCATTTCGTCTGCAATTGAAATGTCTGGATAATTTTCACACCAAGCAAAGGCTGTTGCTGATATGAAAATTAGGATGATCGCTCCGAACATAGACTTCATTTAATTTCCTCGCACAACGGTGTCGGCGTTGACCCGCCCGTCTTTTGGGGCGGTGTCTAACGACGTGGTTATACCTTCGGGTGTAGCCCTCGACTCTTCGGCCTCCCTCACGGGAGAGAAAAGGAGATATATGGAACTGATTGAACTCGCTGAAAAGTGGGAATACTACGCTAAAAACAGATTTCTAGCGGCGGAGCAGGAAAAAGACGACTTCGGCAAACGATTTATAGAGCACGGAGCTATGTGTTACTTCAATTGTGCTCAAGAACTCAAGGCAGCCCTAATTTTGTCTTTGCCTCTGTCTTCAACCACTCAATTAGAAAGTTGAATGTCATGGAAACTCCGGGTTTTAAAATGGTTTCTTTCGCCTTTGTCCATATTGTGTCGTCTTTCGCTGCGTCAAGGAACTCGTGTCCTGACCACGTAAGGCTCAACAGCAATGCGCAAGGTGATTCACTGTCCATTGATCCTGTGTCTATTGCATTTACAAGTCCAGCTTGGCTCATGAGGTAAACATGATAAGCAACTTCTTCGTCCGAGTATGTTTCAACATCTGGATTTCCTCCAGTATAGCCGTGTTCTTGGGATTCAGCCCACTTGA
>CAJBRY010000676.1 GCA_903958085.1 uncultured Geobacteraceae bacterium | reverse complement strand
TTCATAAGAATAATGTTTTTCGGTTACTCGCAACGCTAGAGTCCCGCAGCTACATCGAACAGAACAAGGTAACAGAAAACTATAGGCTCGGCTTGAAGACGCTCGAACTTGGGCAGACATTCATCAAACAGATGGGGCTTTTACGTCAGTCAAAACCAGTGCTTGAAGCATTAGTTGCAAACTGCAATGAAACAACTTATGTCTCAATTTTGAAGGATTTCAATATCGTTTATCTCGACGTTGTTGAAACAGCCATGACAGTCAGAGTTGTTCCACGCGTTGGTTCAAGACTACCTGCGTACTGCACAGCCGCAGGCAAGATTCAAATAGCATACATGAGCGATGAAGAGCTTGAAACGTATCTACCTTCTAAAGAACTGAAAAGTTACACATCTAATACCATTACCGATCGTGATGCCTTGAAAAAGCAGTTGAAGCTAATTGCCCAGCAGGGATACGCTTTCGATAATGAAGAATTGGATCCGGGTGTCAAATGTGTCAGCGCTCCGATACGAGACTACACCCGCCGGATCATTGGTGCAGTAAGTATTTCAGGACCTTCCATGCGTTTTTCTGATGAACGCATGAAAAACGAACTGATTCCAATAGTACTAAAAGCAGGAGACGAAATTTCCGCAAAACTCGGCTTCCAAAAGTAAAACTTAATCACCTGACTCTATCAAGGCGGCTTTCGAGTCGCCTTTTTTTATTTAATTTGTCATAATTTGATCTATCTTTGCGGGCGATTTGTGTTCAATACAATAAACAAAGGATCTGAATTATGCTTATTTATAAAGTTGTTGAGGTAGGAACCGTGACAGAGGATGCGATTGAAGATACTCTGAATAAATGGACTTCCTTGGGATGGCATTTTGATGGATTACAGTTTGCCATGCGTGAATCCAGTAAACGACCTGCTATGGCTTTTGCACTATTTACGCGTGAAACTGTAAGCGAAGAGGAAACAGCATGAAGAGAGAAAAAACTCTATATCTGATAGATGGTTCCTCCTACATATATCGGGCCTATTATGCTATTAAGCATCTCTCCTCTCCTGATGGGCATCCCACTAACGCAATTTATGGTTTCATCCAGATGCTCCTGAAATTAATTAAGGACTATAATCCTCAACATGTAGCCGTAGTATTTGATGCCGGCCGGACAACATTCAGAACGGAAATGTATCCTGCATATAAAGCCAATAGAGCTGCAATGCCAGAGGATCTGCGAGTGCAAATGGAGCCGATTCGCGAAGTTGTACGGGCATTTAACATACCAACGTTGGAGCTGAAAGGATATGAGGCTGATGACATAATTGGCGCCTTAGCAGGGCGATTTGCCGACCAAGGTGGAAATGTAGTAGTAGTTACCGGAGATAAGGATCTGATGCAGATAGTAACTGACCGTGTAACATTATTGGACACAATGAAGGCTAGGACGTCTGGTGTATCAGAGGTTTTAGAGCGTTTTGGGGTTGAACCTCACCTGGTTATCGATATCTTGGGGCTTGCCGGAGATTCATCAGACAATATTCCAGGTGTACCCGGGATTGGTGAAAAAACGGCTATCAAGCTGATTCTCGAATTTGGTTCACTTGATAAACTGCTGGAAAGAGCAGATGAAATAAAAGGTAAAAATGGCGAAAAAATACGTGAATTCCGGGAACAGGCAATACTTTCTCGTCGTCTGGCGACTATAGAATGCAATGTTCCACTTGATGTAGACCTGGAAACGTTGACTTTTAATGAACCAAATCAACAGGCACTAAATGCGTTCTTCAAAAAATACGGTTTCAGCTCACTGGCAAAGGAAATAACCGGCGCCGCTACGCTTTCAACCGAAAAATACTATACGATTACAAAAGCAGATGAACTGAAATCACTAACTGCAACTCTTGAACAGCTTGGCGAGTTTGCGTTTGATTTGGAGACCACGAACCTTGATCCGCGAACCGCCGAGATCGTCGGCTTATCATTCTCCTGCCGTGAGCACGAGGCTTTTTATTTACCGGTTGGACATACGGTCCCTTTTAAGCCCGAAACAAACCGTGATGGGGTAGAAGAGTTTACATTGTTCACATATAATTCTATTCCAAGTCAAAGTAAAAATCTTGATCCGTTGCAACATGTTCTCGCCAACAATCAACTCCCAAAAAGCCTCGTTTTAGAGACTCTTCGGCCTCTGTTTGAGAATCCGCACCTACGTAAAGTCGGTCAAAATATTAAATTTGATATGCAGGTTCTGGCCAACAATGGAATAAATTTGGCTGGAGTCTGGTTTGACACTATGCTCGCTTCGTATCTACTAAATCCTACTCGTCAGGGGCATGGCTTGGATGCGTTGGCACAGGAGCATCTTAACCATCGCATGATCAGTTTTTCTGATTTGACAGGAAGCGGGAAGGATCGAATAAACTTTTCCCAAGTATCTTTGGAAAGCGCGGCTGTATATTCTGCGGAAGATTCCGACGCAACATGGTTGTTGCGACATAAACTGGAACCGATGCTCACAACTGCTAATGATGACAAGCTCTTTCATTCGGTTGATATGCCACTTGTACCGATTCTTGCCAAAATGGAGAACCATGGCGTTCTTCTAGACACTAGCCTCCTTAATCGACTCTCTGCGGACTTTGCAAGACGCATGCGCTTACTTGAGGAAGAGATATTTTTGCAGGCAGGAGAAAGTTTCAACTTAAACTCTCCTAAACAGTTGGGTGAAATTCTTTTTGATCGCATGAGTCTGCAGACCGGCAAAAAAACCAAGGGCAAAACCGGGTGGTCCACTGATAATGAGGTTTTAACCGCACTTGCTGATGATCACCTAATTGCCCGTCAAATACTTGATTACCGTTCAATTGCCAAGCTCAAATCCACTTATACGGATTCTCTGCCACGCCTTATAAACTCCAGAACTGGCCGGGTACATACTTCATACAACCAGACAGTAACTACTACTGGCAGGCTTTCATCATCTGATCCAAATTTACAGAATATTCCAATACGAAGTGAAGATGGCCGCCAGATACGACACGCATTTATTGCCGCTCCCGGACACGCTATTCTTTCCGCAGATTATTCGCAGATAGAACTGCGAGTACTCGCTCATATGTCTGGAGACACCGTATTTTGTCATGCGTTTAAAAATGATGAAGATATTCATACCCGCACCGCGGCAGAGGTCTTTGGCCTATTCCCTGAGATGGTAACTTCTGAGATGCGCCGTCAGGCAAAGACCATTAATTTCGGGGTTATATATGGGCAGGGTTCCTTCTCGCTTGCCAAGCAGCTTGGTATTTCACGGAAAACAGCGGAAGATTTTATAACCACTTACAAAGAAAGGCATCATGGAGCAATATCTTTTCTTGACTCATGCATCAAAGAGGCGGAAGAAACTGGTGCTGTTCGGACAATCCTTGGTCGCCGTCTTCCTATTCCGGATATCAGAAGCAGCAATGGCAACGTCTTGGCGTTTGCTCGTCGAAACGCAATTAATTATCCAATTCAGGGCTCTGCGGCCGACATTATCAAATGTGCAATGATCCGGGTGGAAGCTAAAATTCGTCGGGAAGAGCTTAAAAGTCGTTTAATTATGCAGGTGCATGACGAACTGGTTTTTGAAGTTCCGGAAAATGAGTTATTAAGAATGGAAATATTGGTCAAAGAAGAAATGGGGCTAGCTGTCGAAACAAGAATACCGCTAAAAGTCGACATCAACTACGGAGAGAATTGGAGTGAGGCGCACTAAATTATAATCACACCCTCGTAGAGCGCCTTCTGCGCCTTGCCTTTTGCTTGCGAAGCTTTTCTACGCGTTTAATTTCTGGAGTTATTATTCCTGTAGCCGTTTCGATTCGCTCAATAAGTTCACGGCGCGCAAGAAAGCGGTTTACCGACTGGCTGCGTTCCTTCATGCAGGTGACCTGTATACCTGTCAGTTTATGCTTTAGCTTCACGCAACTTGAGGTTTTATTAAGATGTTGGCCTCCTTTTCCAGAAGAACGCACAAAACTCTCCAGAAGATCCTCTTCATAAACCCCCAATTCCGCCATTTTTTGTCGGAGCTGCCGATTTTTCTCTTCACTTACAGCAAATTCAAGCATCTGGTAATGAGCCTCAATATGATTTTAAAACGGCTTTGCTACTATAACAAAATTGCTCTCAAAGTAATATTCTTTACAATCTACGGATGTTGCCTGATGGGTTCTCGTATGTTATAAACGAAGCAAGATTTTCGTACACTTTTGATGAGGTATTGTGAAAGCTCCTCTGCTACAGCGCTGTTGGGTTACATTTTCTGTCTACGTTGTAGGCTTTTATGCATCAATTCTTAACAGATTTATTATTATCGGAAGTACCAATATCCCTTCGTGCGGGCCAGTTCTTATAGCTTCCAACCACATTTCAGCTTACGACACAATTTTTCTCCCTTGGGCCGTAATAAGATATAACCCTCTTCAAATGCTTTGGGCGCCAGCCAAAGAGGAACTGTTTGAAAATTTGTTTCTTCGTCTTATATACACTTCATGGGGAGCTTTTCCGGTCAGGCGAAAACGGGATGTAAGAGCTGGTCGAAAAATGAATGATCTACTGCTTGACCAGAAAGTTATGCTCTTTCCAGAAGGAACTCGCCATAAAGATGGGCAGTTGGGGTCTGGCAACCGCGGTGTTGGAAAAATAATCTATGATACACGACCGACTGTTGTTCCAACGGCATTAATTGGGTTAAACAGCTGGAAGTTCCCGCGTATTGGGCAGGGGGCGTCTATTAAGTTTGGCACTCCGTTAGATTTTAGTGACCTGTTTGCCCTGGAGGACTGCAAGGAAACCCACTTGCTGATTGTAGATAGAGTTATGCAAGCCATAGCAGGCTTACTAACTGGGGGAGGCGCTGATTGTGGCAGGAAGTGAGGAACTGACTGTTGAAATTTTTTGTGATGGCGCCTGTAGCGGGAATCCCGGTCCTGGAGGTTATGGAGCCATTCTTCGTTATGACGGACGTGTTAAAGAACTAAGTGGTGGTTCAAGAGATACTACGAACAATAGAATGGAACTGACAGGAGCCATTGAAGCTCTTCGTCAATTGAAGCGACCCTGCAAAGTATTGATCACTACTGATTCCCAATATCTGGTTAAAGGCATGACGGAATGGATTTCCGGATGGCAGAAGAAAGGCTGGCGCAACAGCAAAAAAGAACCGGTTGTTAATAAAGACCTCTGGGAACTCCTGTTAGAGCTTGCAAGTCGACATGAAGTACAGTGGAAATGGGTTAAGGGGCATGCCGGGCATATTGAAAACGAAAGATGTGACCAACTAGCGAGAAACGGAATCCCTGTCTAAATTATTGAATATATGTTATTTTTTGCTAAACGGAATCACGTCAAGCAGACTGAACCCAAATTTGGGATGCGTAACTGCGTGCGTGTTCGGAAATTTTAAAAAAATCCAGCCAAGGAAAACAGGCAAGTTGTTTTCGTAGATTTTTACCTTTGCACCAGGGTTTGTAAGTTCATTTGAAGATGTTGTGATAGAGGAACCTTCCATGATGAAGGCAGGAAGAAAAGCTTCCACCGTTATGGAAAGGTTCGAAGAAGGGATGGTAAATTTCTTGCCTATTGGGACAACATAAATTGATTCTGTACCACGAGTTTTATCAATTACTGCAACCTTAACAGCCTTCCATCGTTTTGTAACCTCGGGGGGAACTACAATAGCTTTTTCTTTTACAGCACGGTGAGATACTCTCGGTTTAGGAGCGTTACGGCTTTTCTCGGCAGGTTCATCGCAGGCATTTAGCAGTACAACCGAAAACAAAATGAGTGCGGACTTAGTTACAGTTTTGGCATAAATCAATGCAGTATCCGATAAAAAAGTGGCGGAGAGACAGGGATTCGAACCCTGGATACCGGTTTCCCAGTATACTCGCTTAGCAGGCGAGCGCCTTCGACCTACTCGGCCATCTCTCCGTTTGATCAGAAATAACATACAACTGCGGGATTGATTACCTACCATGCCCCAGATAATAAATCAAGCCCAAACAGACGGAAACAACAAACAAGAACTGTCAACTATTCATTCTTTCCCATCTATCTACCATCTTCTGCTTGTGAATGGCGTTTTCACACTCAACCTCATTTAAGATAAGGGCTGCCTCATCAGGACTGAGACCCACGCTCGGACGAACTCCCATCCAGTGTGAATTGACTTCTGTCGGTGATTCAAGCGGATACGGAATCGGTGGACCAGGCTTGAATTTGTCATTTAGAAAAAGGGCTGCTTCGTACTGCCCATTATGTAATACCAAAAAAACTTCTGCAAAAAAGCCGCTCTGAAGTCGTTTGACAACAATCGATTTAACTACCTTCATCCCCCTTGGGACGTCAATTAATTCGGCCATTTAAGCATTCCTCCCCTGGGAACCGATTATTTCCCTTTTTTTAAATCTACAAGAATCAGCTTGGCTACAGCTTTAAGTGTTTCGAAAACTCCTTCACCTGTCGTTGCGCACGCATCAAATTCAGGCACATTCGTAGGGTTCAATTCGCGACGCAATTCTTC
>CAJBRY010000675.1 GCA_903958085.1 uncultured Geobacteraceae bacterium | reverse complement strand
GAAAGGAGTGTGGTCAGGCTGCACACTGGTGATCCATCAATTTACGGTGCTATTCAGGAGCAGATGGAAGCACTGGACTGTCTCAGGATTGATTATCAGGTTGTGCCCGGTGTCACAAGCGCTTTTGCTGCTGCCGCTGCACTCAAACAGGAGTTAACCCTCCCCGAAATATCACAGACCGTTATTTTTACACGTATAGAAGGGCGCACTCCGGTTCCTGAGCGGGAACAGCTTAACAAAATTGCTGAACTTGGTGCGACGATGGTCATCTATCTTTCAGTTGGCATGGTAGATATGGTTGTTGATCAGCTGTTACAGGGTGCGTACACGAAGTCAACACCTGCGGCTGTTGTCTGCAGGGCTTCGTGGGATGATGAGCAGATAATTCAGTGTAAAATTTCAGAACTTGCAGAAAAAGTTCATACGGCCGGTATAGATAGGCAGGCGTTAATAATTATCGGCGATGTTCTGGCAGCCAGGCGTGAAGGGCTTAAGGCAAAATCGCTTTTGTACGATGCTGAGTTTTCTCATGGTTTTCGCGAAGTGAAGACCGCCTGACATGGCTATTGCTGTAATTGCCATAACCAGGCATGGTGTAAATCTGGGTAAGATTTTATGTGACAATATTTCCGCTGCGGATTTTTATGTTTCCAGTCGCTATGTTTTGCAGGCAGATACGAATTGTCACACTTTTGAGCCTTCTGATCTTAAAAAATTGACAGACTCTCTCTGGCGTAAATATGTCGGTTTTGTTTTTATCATGGCAACCGGCATTGTTGTCCGTATGATTGCACCTCTTCTTGAGTCCAAAGAGACTGATCCAGCGGTTGTTGTAATGGATGAAGCAGGAAAATTTGCGGTATCTCTTCTTTCAGGACATCTGGGAGGCGCCAATCAGCTGGCAGAGAGATGTGAGAAATTTACCGGAGCCAAGGCGGTTATTACCACCGCAACGGACGCGAATAATCTACCCTCATTTGATATGCTTGCCAAGGAACAAGAGTGGGGAATAGATGACATTACACAGGTAAAGCATCTTAATTCACTGCTGCTTGACAATGAAGAAATTGCTATTGTTGGTGGGAAGTCAATCGTAACTGCCTGGATGGGTGGCAGGGCAAACGCTCAATATTTTGATTCTTTTGACGTTGCCTTAAGGAGTTCTGCACGAGGTTTCCTGTTTGTCACCAATCGGAATTTATCCTATATAAACGAATCAAGACCCCTGTTAATCCTTCGTCCTCGCAATATTGTGGTTGGTATAGGCTGCAATAGAGGTACACTCGCTGATGAAATTGAAGAACTTGTGCTTATGCACTTTCAGCAACTTTCACTTTCCGTCAAAAGTATACGCTGTATAGCCTCCGTTGCTGCCAAGAGCAACGAGACCGGTCTTATGGAATTTGCCAGGCGCCTTGGAGTTCCCTTTAAATGTTATAAGAGCGAAGATCTGAATAAAGTCTCGTTCCCCTCGCCCCCGTCGGAACACGCTATGCTCGCAGTCGGCGTTGCTGCGGTTGCAGAGCCGGCAGCTCTCCTGGCTTCGAATGGTGGGTGCCTGCTCCTTAATAAAGTAAAATCAGTCAACGTCACTCTCGCGGTGGCGGAATGCAAGGAAGTTTAGTCGATATGCAAAGTCTGCCAACTATAGTCATCACCATGGGTGACCCTTCTGGGGTCGGCCCGGAAATCATAATAAAAGCGTTACACTCAACTGAAATATCACGCATCTGCATTCCATTTGTAATCGGTGACAAGGCAGCACTTGAGCGGGCGCTTCTCGTGTGTGGGTCCCTCCTGAAAATTCAGGAATTGAATTCAGTTGAGGAAATTGGAACCCTTCAAAAAGGGAGCATTCCGCTGTTGGCAATATCAAACCTGACTGAAGAGGATATGACTTACGGCTCTCCATCGCCAAAAGCCGGGGATGCTGTTTTCAACTATATATGCAAAGCGGCCCGACTGTGCTTGGATGGGGTTGTTGCTGCTATGGTTACGGCTCCTATAAGCAAGGAATCTATGCATCGTGCCGGGCATGACTATCCTGGGCACACAGAATTGATTGCCGAATTATGTGGGACTGACAATTTTGTTATGATGCTGGCCGGGAATGTTCTACGAGTAAGTTTAGTTACAATCCATGTAGCCTTGGCAGACGTTCCGCGATTGGTTACATTTGAACAGGTGCTAAAAACCATTTACATAACGGCAGAGGGAATTACTCGTTTAACCGGAAAGCGCTCTCCAAAACTGGCGGTTCTTGCACTCAACCCGCACTGCGGAGAGGGTGGTAAGTTCGGCACTCAAGATACAGAAATTATCGAACCCGCTATCAGGGCGGCACGCCTTAAAGGGATCAATGCAGAGGGACCGCTCTCGGCAGACACTTTGTTCCATTTTGCTCAACAGGGGACCTATGACGGTGTTGTGGCAATGTACCATGATCAGGGCTTGATACCGCTCAAGATGCTACACTTCGACGATGGTGTAAATATCACCCTCGGCCTGCCGATTATACGCACATCGGTAGATCACGGCACGGCATATAATCTGGCAGGTAGCGGGTTTGCCTCAGAAAAAAGTCTGCTGGCGGCTATCAAAATGGCTGCTGAAATGGCATCAGGCGTTCAGGTAACTATTTGAATATTAGTCAGTGTGCTCTGCAAGTGGCAATGTTATTGTAAATACGGCTCCTTGCTCGTTGTTCTCCGCATCTATTGAGCCCATGTGATTCAAAATTATTCGGTTTGCAATCGCAAGTCCAAGCCCAGTGCCATGGTGTTTGGTTGTAAAAAAAGGGTTAAATATTTGTGACAGCATATTTTTGGGTATGCCCCCGCCAGTATCCTCAACGGTTGTAATAATAAACTTTGAACCTGGCAGGCTTCTTCGCGAGGTTATAGAAAGTTTCCCCCCCTCTGGCATTGCATCGCAGGAGTTCAATATCAGGTTGATGAAGACCTGTTTCAGCTGATGAGCGTCACCCGAAACATGATATGGGGGAGGCTCGCTAGAAAACATTATGGAAATGTTATTGTCCTCAAATGTAGTGGCGCAGTTTGTAAGGCAGTCCTGGATGATTTCCTCTAAGTTACAAACAGTAAAACAGATGGTTGGCTTGCGGGAAAACGCCAATATTTCGGCGAGCATTTTTTCCAATCTACTGACCTCTGATACAATTGTGTCGGCGTATTGATGCTCACGTGCTTCAGCAGGGAGCAGTTTGAGCAGGCGGCCGGCAAATCCGCCAATAGTTATAAGCGGGTTTTTAAGTTCGTGAGCCAGATTGGCAGCCATCTCGCCAATGGCTGCCAGGCGCTCCCCATGCAGCAATCGTTCCTTGGCTTCTCGCAGGTTTAAATGAGCGTCCTCGATGCGGTTGTAAAGCATAGTATTTTCAATCGCCATACCCGCCTGATTGGCAAAGAGCTGTAGAAAATGCATATTTTCGCTTGAAATTTCTCTGCCGGAATCAGGATTATCCACGACTATCATGCCTATCGTTTTTTCCCTGGCTACAAGTGGCGCTGCTGCAAACGAGCCGCCGCACAATAATTTGATAAAAGTACATGCCGGACATTCATGACAAAGGGTATCATCGGAGTGGCAAATACAATGTTCAGAAACAATTTGGTTAATAAGGGGGCATTCTCCGTCAATTTCAATACGTGTCAGTCGCACCTGCAAACAAAATTCAGCAGACCGTTGCCTGGAGATGGTCTCATCACTGATATCCCAGCGACTTCCAAGGATGTCGTTCCCGCCTATAATCTGAAGTCCTTCAGAAAATTGGCGCGTTACACCGAGCATGCCCTGCAAGACGTCAGATTTTTCATTGCGCAGAAATAATACAGCACGTTCAAATAGATTGGATGATGGTGAAGTGATAGCAGTAAGAATAAGATGAGTGAGTTTATTGATGCGAATTGTAGAAAGCATCGTGTTGCTGAATTGATATAGAAGCGTAAGCTCAGAAAAACGGCTATCGGTGTCAGGATGTTTTCTAGAATCATGAAAGTTCATCTGCTTATCCTGTGTACCAAAATATTTATATCCGTCGTTCCTTTTCTTCGGCGGCCATTTTACAGTCAATGCATTGAGTTGTAACTGGTCTGGCTTTAAGGCGCGCTTCACCGATTTCTTCACCGCAATCGTCGCAAATTCCAAACTCATTTGACTCAATACGGTCCAGAGCATCTTTTATTTTGTTG
>CAJBRY010000674.1 GCA_903958085.1 uncultured Geobacteraceae bacterium | reverse complement strand
ATCAACAAGACAGCGCGAGCATGAAAGAGCCAAAGGCGCTGATATTCTACCAACAACCCGAATATTATCAAATTCACGACTAACAGTTATGTCACCAGTGATGTTTCCTGTGATGGCGCAGTTATGGTCACTTTGCAAGTCTGCAAGCAAAGGAAACTCACTAATAGATTCGTCGAAATGAATCGCAAGGGGCGCATCTTTGATATGGTCAACTACAATCTTCACAAATACCATCCAGAGACAAGTGCAATAACAATTTAAAGCACGTCAGTATAGAGAATATGCCTGAATTGTCAAGAACTTTGCGGGGCATTTTAGCAAGTCTTTTGATTAGACCTTCCAAAACACTCTATCTGCTTTTGTATTTGGTCTGCAAGATTGTGAGCCACCATATCCCAGGAAAAACGCCACCCCCAATTGCCAAATGCAGTACCTGGAATGTTCATGCGTGCAATACTCCCAAGATGAAGAAAATCCTGAAATGGAATAATTGCCGTATCAGCAACTGACATGAGAACCGTTCGGATGATACATTCAGTTGAGTTCTCCCCATTACTTCCAATGTAAAAATTTACCCGGTGGCGTTGAGTTTCGGAAAGTGAATTGTACCAACCAACCGTGGTATCGTTATCATGTGTTCCTGTATATACAACACAGTTTTTTTGATGATTATGCGGCAGGTATGGATTTGCTGGGTCAGAATCAAAAGCAAACTGTACAATTTTCATTCCCGGGAAGTTGTAACGATCCTTTAATGCATTTACGTCTGGCGTTATTACTCCAAGATCTTCGGCAATCACAGGTATTTTACCAAGTGAAGCAAATATTGCGTCAAAAAGAGTCTGGCCAGGAGCCTTAATCCAATTGCCATTAACAGCAGTTTTCTCCTTAACCGGCACATGCCAGGCGGCTTCAAAACCTCGGAAATGATCGATCCGAATGATATCGAATAGCTCGAATGTTGACTTAAATCGTTTTATCCACCAGGAATAATTGTCCCTCCCCATAGCATCCCAATCGTAAAGCGGATTGCCCCATAACTGTCCTGTTGCACTAAAATAATCTGGGGGAACGCCCGCGACATCAATCGGCTTTCCTTTAATATCTAGAAGAAACAATTCTCTATTGCTCCATACATCTGCTGAATCGTAGCCGACAAATATTGGAATATCACCAATAATATTGATCCCCTTACTGTTTGCATACATCCTCAATTTCCGCCACTGCCTGAAAAACTGCCACTGAATATACTTTTGTATTCCGATTTCAGACCCAAGTTCAACGGAAGCTTTCTCATATTTTTCAGGTGTAATCAACGCCAGGCCTACCGGCCATTTTTCCCAGGACTTACCTTTATATTTTTTCTTCAAAGCCATAAATAAAGCATAGTTGTGAAGCCAAGGGGTCGAGTTGCAAAAATCCCAGAAATCCTGTTTAAGTGGAGAAGACTCTTTTGATAAAAATCTTAATCCAGCAGCTTCCAACTGTGTCGCTTTAAATTTTGAAACCGCCTCAAAGTTAACTGTCGTGTTGTTATGAATTTCTTCATACGTTATTGAATCAATATCACCTTCATCGCAGATCTGCTCAAGATCTATAAGAATAGGATTACCTGCAAAAGCCGAGTAAGCAGAATATGGAGAATTTCCACAGGCTGGAGGAGT
>CAJBRY010000673.1 GCA_903958085.1 uncultured Geobacteraceae bacterium | reverse complement strand
CTTTCTCCCAGGTATTACCCAGTTGCCAATATTCGGGAGTTACAGTAGTCATACCGCCACTCATGACTCTCTGCTTGATACACTTAATCTTGATGGCTATCAAGGTGCATTGGTGGACTTTATTCTGCCTCCTCCCAAACCATCCCTCCATGTTGTAGTAGAGAGCAGCGGTGCATATTTTGATAATAACGAGAACGGTGATTATGATGCCGGCGATACGCCGGTGATCACCGGTTTCCAGGCCGGGGGCGATGCTGATTTAGAAGCTCATGCCCTTACCTTTCATTTCAATGCCGCTCCTATAAACCCGATCAACCTGAATGGGTTCGGTTTTGACGACAAGATAGTGATTGATGTTGCAGAATTCTCAAACATAGCCTCCAGAATAACTGATTTCAGAACTTCGACCGATCAGATAAATCTGGAACTTAACAGTGGCAATGTATTCGCCATGTCATATAATCCTTCCAGCTATGGCGGGGCTTTGATGTACAGCAGCAATGCAAACAAAAACCTCGCCTTTTGGAGCAACAGCCCCGGTAATTCGTTAAATCATGTCTCGAACTTTTTGCCTTCTGTTTATGACTTGCCGATAACTTATTCCCCATCCGCTCAATCCGGGATATCTGGTCTTAATGACGGCGACGGTGGCGGCTTGGTTGATTTTATCTGGCCAACCCACCTCTCAATTGTTGTTGAACGTGATGGCGCGTATATAGATGCAGACAGCGATGGCTACAAAGACACATCGGAAACCATCCGC
Organism: uncultured Geobacteraceae bacterium; assembly: GCA_903958085.1. Lineage (GTDB taxonomy): Bacteria > Desulfobacterota > Desulfuromonadia > Geobacterales > Pseudopelobacteraceae > JACRCG01. The sequence continues at coordinate 8,564 of CAJBRY010000673.1, read as the reverse complement.
TGGTCAGCTAACTCAAATGATTTCGCTTCCAATTTTGTTACTGTCCACTTCAACGATGTGCCGATAGACGCCATAAATCTGACCGGTTTTGACGTCAACGACAAGATAGAAATTGATGTCATATCATTCCAAAACCGTGACCTGCTTAACGCGTCCTCTGATTTTGTTACCGATTTGAGTACCCAGGCTTCCAAAGTTCATTTCGACTTCCTTAAACAGCCTGATTTTTCGTTCCTCCTGTCCGGCACCCGAAAAACAATGTCATCAGATTTTGGCGGCGAAAAACATCCGAGTGTCTACGCCTTCAGGGCTAACGGAATGCAAACGGCTGTATCCGGACATACAAAAGGTTATATCGCCTACTGGAATGATGACAACAACGCACTGAATGATAACGGATTTATCCTGCCGGGGTTTGTTGACGGCAGCAATACTGCCACCATAGTTAACAATCTTAAATATCCTGACTACACAGGACCGGTGGAGTTCCTTTCCCATGTTAATGTTGTGGTGGAGTCATCTGGTGCGTATATAGACAAAAATGGCAATGGAGAGAAAGATACGGAAGATACCGAGGTACTGACTTTCGGCCCTGACGGCAACTTTGAACTTTCCAAATACTCAACGACCATACATTACAATGACATACCGGTTGACTCTCATCTCGGGTTTCCTTCCCCTATCAATATCGGTGGATTCGGCCTTGATGACAAGATTGAATTAGATGTAATGGCGTTTTACCATAACCACCTTGAGGAGATGACCCGTGGTGGCCAACAGAGATTCTCATCAGAAATGTTTGCCGCTACTAATTTGAATTCCTACGACAACACCTTTTTAAACAAGTACTCTTTCCATAACCATAATGGTTCTGTTATGAATGTAGCTCAGTGGATGATTTTTAATTCTCGCGGCAAATTTACTGATATTTATCGTACTGACATGCTCAACTCGGGACATGAGTCTTACTTTTTTAACAATCCAGCCCAAACAGATTGCAGCATGTCAAACGATGCTTTCCAGTTTGTAAATTTCTATGATCCTGTCTACGTGGTTGTCGATCATTCAAATGCGTATATTGATGAGGATCATAACGGTGTCTATGGCAGTACCATTGATACAGAAACGGCCAACTTTGCCCCTGACGGAAATGCCGATCTAGCAAGCCATACCGTCATTATTCATTTTAATGACCTACCGACAACTCCGATTAATCTGACCGGGTTTGGTACTGATGACAAAATTGAGATTGATGTTGCTGCGATGAGGGACTCCGTACTTTATACTTCTTCTACTAATCAAAATTTTAATACTACATTAGTAATGACCGGTTCCGGTTATACTGATACAGTTACCAGCACGACATACACTACCTCAACTACAACATTTGGTGCCACTTTCCCTGTAACTAATCACCCTACTCATACAAAATGGGTTAACACATCACATCTGACTCCGGTAACAACCACCACAACAACAACTATTTTTAATACTATATATGCCGCTTACGTCCCCCTTAGTTTGCAGACTCCAGCCAAGGTGGCGTTCAATGTTTTTGACAGCAAATCCGGTGCCCATACAAATTCTGACGCAGCCGTATTCACCACTTCAATGGGTAAGTTGATCTTCGGCATCTCTTCAAACTCTCTTTACAGTAGCGGAACAACTTATGGAGGAACGTTAGCAATCAACTTAACCAAGGCCGATGTTCCGATAACAACTGTTATTCATAATGTTGAGTTTCTTATGAACCAGCCAATCTGATAATGGATGCATAGAATTATATTTAAATCCCCACCGGAAAAATCACGGTGGGGTATTTTTTGTGAGTTCGTTAAAAAATATGGGATATGGCAGGAGACCTGGTTTTGCCGATTGACGTTGTTTTTCCGCAGATTTATGACCCAAAGACGGCACAACTGCTGCTGATCCAACAACAGTTTGCCAAATTCGAACGACTCTCTCCGCGTGAACAGAGCACGCTTGTCTCTAAGCAGTTATCCAGACTGGTTCAACATGCTTCGAAATATTCCTCTTTCTGGCGCGACCGCCTTGACTGTTTAAAGAATGGCGCTCCTTTCCATGATCTGCCACCACTAACTAGAGCCGACATCCAGCAGCAGGGCGATTCCATAAAGGCATATTCGCCAGAGATGAACAGCAGGAACTGCAAATTATTCAGCACTTCCGGTTCAACCGGAATGCCTGTTTCCGTAGACCGCTATCTCCCAGTATACAATCCTGTCTATAAAGCGCTCGGAATACGGGAAATGCATTGGCATAAACGCGATCAGAGCCGCGATATTATCGTTATCAAGGATGCCCCGGACAGTGATCAGGCAGACTGGGGCACAGCCGGCATGCCTATAGGCAGTATCGGCAAAATGTATGTTCGCAATCTTCTTAACTATTCTCCAGAAGATTTGTGGGAGTGGCTTAAAAATCAAGAGGCGCCATATCTGGCAACTACACCTTCAATGGTAATGCGTTTGGCGATGCTGGCAAGCAAAGACCATTCACATTCAAAGCGTTTTGAACAGGTTATTACCTTCAGTGAGGTTGTAACACCTGAATGCCGCGCTAAAGTCAGAGAAGCATTCGATGCCCGTGTGGTCGATAGATATTCATGCGAGGAGTTAGGCTGGATTGCCCTCCAGTGTCCAGTTCACGATCATTATCATGCCTTATCTGCTTCTACCATTGTTGAGATCGTGGATGAAAATCTGCGCCAGGTAAAGCCCGGGGAATCAGGAAAAATCCTGTTAACAAGCCTCCACAGTTATGCTATGCCGTTAATCAGATATGACATAGGCGATTATGCTGTTGCTGGCGAACAGTGCGATTGCGGAATTCAGCTTCCTGTTATCAGTAAAATTTTAGGACGTGAACGTAGCTTTTTGCGGCTTCCTGACGGTTCACTGCGTCTCGCCGGGCTTGTTGGTGAATATTGGCTTGAAATTGCTCCAGTCGATGAATATCGGCTTGTACAGTATGCTGATGATGAAGTAGAAGCATTTGTAGTTTGCAGAAGAAAACTCACTGAGACTGAACTTGTTGCAATGAAGAAAATGCTGGGGCAGGTTCTGCACCCAAAACTGGAAATCGTGGTAACTCAGGTGCAAAGTATTGACTGGGGAAACGGCAGAAAGAAAATTGATGTAATCCGGCTGGACTATTTACGCCAAAAGAGTTGAATACAATAAAGGCGAGGTAGCTTTGAAGCGCCCCCCGCCTTTATTAGTTTGAATGGAGTTGCAGAAAACTATTCAGCAAGCCTTGTCATTGCCCTGAATTTTTTATACCGTCCTTCTACCAGTTCTTCACCGTTAAGCTTGTTCAGTTCGTTCAAATTACGGGAGATTGCAACTTTCATGTTGGCTGCCGTAGCTTCGTGGTCACGATGAGCACCACCAACCGGCTCCCTAACTATTTCGTCAATAACGCCAAGCTTGATGATGTCTTGTGCCGTAGGCTTGAGGGCCTCTGCAGCCTGGGCTCCTTTTGTACCGTCAGACCAGAGGATGGCGGCACAACCTTCTGGCGATATAACAGCATAGACAGAATGTTCCAGCATCAGGATACGATCACCGACTGCTATTGCAAGTGCTCCGCCGGATCCACCCTCACCAGTGATACAGACAATGATTGGGGTTTTCAGACTGGCCATTTCTCGCAAATTGCGGGCAATAGCTTCGGCCTGCCCCCTTTCTTCAGCACCGATACCCGGATAAGCGCCTGGGGTATCGACAAAAGTGATGACCGGCAGTTTGAACTGTTCAGCCATCTGCATCAGGCGCAATGCTTTGCGGTATCCTTCAGGATTTGGCATACCGAAATTGCGGTATACCTTCTCCTTTGTATCGCGACCTTTCTGATGCCCGATTACCATCACAGGCTGACCGTCAAAACGAGCCAGCCCACCAACTATGGCATGATCATCGCCGTAGTTCCTGTCACCATGAAGCTCAATAAACTCGGTGAACATCAGGTTTATATAATCCTGAGTGAAAGGGCGGTTAATGTGGCGGGCAACCTGTGCAGTCTGCCATCTGGAAAGATTTGAAAAAATATCGGCACGCATCTCTTCCACCCGGCTTTCAAGTGCACTCACATCCGAGGCAATATCAAGCCCACCACCAGCCAATACGTTCAATTCTTCAATTTTCTTTTCCAGTTCAACAATTGGTTTCTCAAATTCAAGATAAAACTGAGCTGCCATATTTATCACCTCATTCTATTTACTCAAAAGTGGCGGCATTATATCCTAACAGTCGCTCCACTTCCAGCCTTAAATCATCAGTTGCCGCAACTCTCAAACCATCAGTCAGAGGCATAACAGTCCTACTTCGTTCCGGAATCAAAAAATGTATGAAAGCCGGGACAGGGCCGGGATGTTTTTCGATTACTTCTTTAAAGAGTTTAATTTGCTCAACGGACGTTTTATCGGTATGCAGAACGAAAGATACTTTCTTTGTTGTTTGAGTCCGCGCTTCGGAAAGCAGCAGTATTCTACCTGCAGGCCCCCTGTCCCGCTGAAAGCGTTTACTGCCGTTTTCATCGGCCCCTTTCATTACTACAACTTTGCAACCTTTTTCAGTTTTTTCCAGTTTACCAACCACCAGAAGTGGATCATCTGATTTCAGCAGTAAAGCAACATCAGTATAAATGTTCGGCATAACTGTTATTTCAACTGAACCTGTAAGGTCTTCGATAGTAGCAAAGCACATCCTTTCACCGGATTTCTTTGTGACTATTTCTCTGAAAGCCGAGACAATCCCGCATATTCTGACTTCGCTGGCTTCAGGCATTTCAACCATAGATGAAATATCGGTATTAGTCAGACGCTTGATGTCATCAATGTATCGATCTAGAGGGTGACCGGTAATCAGAAAGCCGAGCGCCTCTTTCTCATAAGCGAGCTTTTCCTTATCGTGCCATTCTGGAGTATTCGGGAGTTTCATACCGCCGCTGGTATTGCCTCTTGAAACTTCCTCAGCTCCAAAGAGCGATACCTGAGCGCTCACTTTCTCTTCCTGAATCTTCTGTCCATAATTTGCCGCAGCTTCAAGCCCTTCAATCTGCGAAGAACGCGTAGCACCGGTTGAGTCAAAAGCGCCGCATTTGATAAGAGATTCGATAACCCGTTTATTTACTCTTCGAAGATCAACTCTTTCGCAGAAATCGTACAGACCTTTGAACAGACCCTCCTTGCGTGCTTCTAAAATTGCTTCAATAGCTCCGGCACCAACGTTTTTCACCGCACCCAAACCAAAACGCATCGAACTACCTACTACAGTAAATGAAAGTCCGGAGGAGTTGATGTCGGGCGGCAATACATCAATGCCCTGTTCACGGCAGTCACTAATGTTCTTAACAACTTTATCTGTATTGTCCATATCACAGGTCAGTAGCGCAGCCATAAATTCAACCGGATAGTGAGCTTTTAGCCAGGCTGTCTGGTAAGCTATCAAAGCGTACGCAGCTGAATGCGACTTATTAAATCCATATGCAGCAAATTTTGCCATCAGATCAAAAATTGCCTCTGCCTTTTTTAAATCGACTCCTTGACGTGCGGCTCCTTCAAGAAAAGGAATTTTTTCCTTATCCATAACCGCAGCATCCTTCTTGCCCATGGCACGTCTCAGCAGATCAGCCTGACCGAGTGAGTAACCCGCAAGTGAACGGGCAATCTGCATAACCTGTTCCTGATAGACAATTACTCCGTAGGTGTCCTTCAAAATAGGTTCGAGTTGCGGCAGTTCATAAACAACTTCCTGACGTCCATGCTTACACTCTATAAAGTCTTTAACCATCCCCGATTCAAGAGGGCCAGGCCGATAGAGGGCACAAGCAGCGATAACATCCTCAAAACAGGAAGGTTTCAACTTTACAAGCATCTCCTTTATTCCGCTAGATTCCAGTTGGAAAACGCCAGTAGTATTACCAGCAGTAATCAGTTCATAACTGGCCTGATCATCATCGCGCAGGGTTGTAATATCAAAGTCTGGATCTTTTCCTTCTCTTACAAGTCTTACAGCATTTTCTATCACAGTAAGATTTTTGAGGCCGAGAAAATCAAATTTTACAAGACCAACCAGTTCAACATATTTCATGGAATATTGTGTGTTAATGGAACCGGTTTTCTGATCCTTGTAGAGCGGCAGAAATTCTTCCAGCGGCTCCGGTGCTACTACAACAGCAGCTGCATGAGTCGAGGCGTGCCGAGTCAATCCCTCAAGACAGAGTGCAGTATCAAGAAGATCCTTTACCTGAGGATCAAGCGCTGAAATTTCAGAAAGCTGCGGCTCTTTTTGCAGTGCTTCCTTCAAAGTAATATTCAGATCATCCGGAATAAGTTTCGCAATTCTGTCAACAGCGCCGTAATTCATATTGAGCGCCCGCCCGACATCTCTAATAGCAGCTTTGGCTTTCATAGTTCCAAACGTGATAATCTGACAGACTCTCTCACGGCCATATTTTTCAACCATATATTGAATGACTTCGCCACGGCGGTCTTGGCAGAAGTCAACGTCAATATCAGGCATCGAAATTCGTTCGGGATTTAGAAAACGCTCAAACAAGAGATTGTACGGAATCGGATCAAGATCTGTAATTTTTATGGAATAGGCTACAAGTGAACCAGCAGCAGACCCCCTGCCTGGACCGACCGGAATGCCTTTGTCTTTAGCCCAGCGGATAAAATCGGAGACGATGAGAAAATAGGCTGGGAACTTCATTTCCTTTATGCAGTCAAGTTCAACGGCCAGACGGTCAAAATAACCCTGCTGCTGTTCCATAGTCATATCTGGATATTTGGCAAGGATAGTTATCATCCTCTCCTTTAGCCCCTCGGTTGCCAGCTCCCGCAGCATATCGTCGTGATTCTGCCCTTCTGGTGGATCAAAGTGCGGGAAGTAATAGGTTTTGCCATCAACCGGCAACTCCAGTTTGCATTTATCGGCAATAACAAGAGTATTGCTGATCGCCTCCGGCGCGTATGAGAAGGCTTTGGACATCTCTTCCGGTGACTTGACATAAAATTCATCGACCGAAAATTTCATGTGAGTGGGGTCGTCCATTGTCTTGCCGGTCTGGATGCAAAGCAGCACCTCGTGAGCACGAGCATCCTCCCTGTTGAGATAGTGACAGTCGTTTGTCGCAACCAGGGGCAGCTTCAACTCGGATGCAACCTCCATCAGGCGCTTGTTGACGACATCCTGCTCCGGAATCGTGTTTTCCTGAAGTTCTATGTAGTAACGGTCGGGGAAGAGTTCACTGTACCATTTGGCTGTGGCGATAGCCTCTTCCATACGGCCACGACCGCACTGCATCGCAACCTCACCTTTCAGACAGGCAGACATGGCAATCAGCCCTTCAGAGTGCCCGGCAAGCAGTTCGCGGTCAATGCGTGGACGATAGTAGAAGCCTTCCTTGTATCCGGCAGAAGTCAGATAGGATAAATTTTTATACCCCTCCATGTTTTCGCTAAGCAGAATCAGGTGGTAAGCCGCGTCGGAGATTCCTTTTGCATCCTTTGAAAAGCGGGATTCCGGAGCAAGATAAAGCTCACAACCTATAATCGGCTTGATGCCGGCTTTCTTGCAAGCGAGATAAAACTCAGCCGCCCCGAACATATTGCCGTGATCAGTAATTGCAATAGCCGGTGAATTATGTTCTTTGGCTTTTGCGATCAGATCATCAAAGCGGATGGCACCATCGAGGAGGGAATATTGGGTGTGAAGATGAAGGTGAACGAAGCTTGAAGATTCCATTGATATGTCCCATTAAAAAAGAACGGGAACTCATAAATGAGATCCCGTGCAGAAGATATGTGACGGCAGTATGCATCTAATTCCGACAGCCGTCAATTATGATTAGTTGTAACAATATTAGCATCTTACATATAAATACCCGTAATAACAGTACTTTATTTTTTCCATACTTTCAGTCAATTTGAAACAATAATGATTTCAGTAAAGCATACTCTTCATAGCCTCCAGCATAGCCTCGCCCATTCTCGTCGGGCTTGTTGAAACTACTACACCGGACTCTTGAAGAGTGCGAATTTTATCTGCCGCTTTACCTTTGCCACCTGTAATTATTGCACCTGCATGCCCCATACGTTTACCTGGAGGCGCAGTAACTCCGGCTATAAAGGCAGCAACCGGCTTTTTCATATTTTGCTTTATCCAGTCTGCAGCTGCTTCTTCAGCACCGCCACCGATCTCACCGATCATAAATACTGCTTCGGTTTCCGGATCCTGGTTAAAGAGAGTCAGTGCATCAATAAAGTTCATACCGATAATCGGATCACCACCTATACCTACACAGGTTGACTGACCAAGACCGACATCGGTCAGCTGCTTTACAGCTTCATAAGTAAGAGTACCGCTTCTGGAAACAACGCCTATTTTTCCGGATGTGTGAATATGCCCCGGCATTATGCCTACTTTACATGCACCTGGCGTAATAACTCCGGGGCAGTTTGGGCCAATCAGGCGGGTTTTACTCCCTTGCAGAACCGCCTTCACCGGCACCATATCTCGAATCGGAATCCCCTCGGT
>CAJBRY010000672.1 GCA_903958085.1 uncultured Geobacteraceae bacterium | reverse complement strand
TACCTGCTTTAGTCTGCTTTTTCTTTGTTAATGCCTTTTTGTTCTATGGGCATGAATGGAAACAAGAGAACGTCCGACTCATGAAGGACGGCGGCTACTTGTTTGATTCTGCCTTCGTCCTTGTATGGGTGCGTAATTGATATGAGTTTACACACCGCACCTTCTGAGATTGGCGGGTCGAGAGCCAATCCAAGAGTTTTTAGACTGTAGCCGTAAAGTTTTATTCGAGATATTAGATAATTTCTGTTGACAGTTCGCTTAAAATCGATCATATTGCCCCCTAGCAAGTTAATTGAATGGTTAATCAATACACCATCTGTATAATCTTGTCAAGGAGAAAATTATAATCGTATGGATAAGACATTTGGCGAACGAATGAGAAAGGCGCGGCTGGCTGCTGGACTGACACAGGAATCCCTGGCTGCTATGGTCGCAATAACAGAAGTTTCGATTAACCGATATGAAATGGGACATCGTGTGCCTAATGCGGAGCTGATTAACCGTTTAGCAGTCCCTCTTAAATGCAGCATGAAATGGCTGATTACTGGCAATGGCGCTATGCAAGATACTTCAGAAGGGATTGAAGGATTTACTGCATTGATACCTATTCCTGTTTTTACAGAGAAAATACCGGCAGGATTTCCAAAATATTTAAGTGAGGATATTGCTGAATATATATGCTTGCCTGATGCACCGGCTGGGAGTTTCGCTATTCGTGTGAGTGGTGACAGCATGAATCCGACAATCAAAAGCGAAGATTATGTTCTTTTTGTAAAGGCGGATCAGCTGAGTCACAATGATGTTGTGATTGTGAGGGATGAATGGGGCGAAGTTATGATTAAACGGTATCGAGAAAAAGATGGAGATGCTTTTTTTGTTTCTGATAATCCCGAATATCCGATTATAAAAGCGAAGGACGGTCATACATTGGTAGGCAAGGTAATCGCTGCCTGGAACAAAAGGCAAATAAAATTATAGTCATAACAATAGTCATTCTGGGTGACATTCTGTTTAAGAAGAAAATTGGGGTTTAACAATGTCCGTAAAATATCACATCGATCACTATGTAGTTGATTATCGCCCTGACGGAAGATACGGGAAGCGGTTGCGTAAGCACTTGCCCGTGACGATCCAGACTGAAGAAGAAGCGAAGGCAATGGAGAGGCTTGTTAAGGACGCGCTAACATTTGGCAAGCAAGAAGAAGTGTCCGTTAGTGATGAGCCGGTTAGCAAATTGTTCAGCAAATATCTTGATTGGTATGAGATAAACAGGTCAAAAACAACGTATCAAGACCTTGTTTATATTAAGAAATATATCGACAATATCTTGGGTAAAGAACGAACCGAGAGCATTAATATTAATAATCTTGAATTCTATAAAAAGATGAGGCTTGCGAGTGAAAGAAAGCCATCTAATCGGACTATCAATAAAGAATTGGCTTATTTTTCAGGCTTCCTGCACTGGTGCGCAAAGCATGGATATATAACAATGCGGCAGTTCAAAGTGGAAAGCCTTCCATACAAGCGGCCGATTCCGGTTGTTTTGTCTGTTGATGAAGTGTTCAGAATTCTGGCGGCTGCTGAGCCATTTTATAGGGCGTATTTTGGTTGTCTCTATAGCCTGGGCTTGAGGGCTTCGGAAGCTCGGAACCTGAAGTGGGGCGATATAGATTTAGAAATGAATACAGTCACAGTAAAGCAGAAGGGTGGAAGCCTCAAAAGGTTGCCAATGAACGAATTGCTCGTTGTGGGATTATCCGCTTTACAGCGTGCAAAAGATGATGATGATTATTATGTGTTTGAAAGCAAGCGAATTAAGGGACAACCAATTAGCAATTCTAGGAAAGCGTTACATGAAGCCGTTAAAAAGGCAAAGATAGGCAAGCATGTTTATCCACATTTGTTCAGGCATAGTATCGCGACGCATCTAATGGCAAAGAATGTAAATATGCGTGTAATCCAGAAATACTTGGGTCATACAAGTATTTCTACGACGGAGTTTTATACCCACGTGGATATTCATGGATTGATGGAGGCTACAAAGGTTGTAGATGGTCTGTCCGCAGGAAGATCGCCAAATACGGACATTTGTCCACAGGCAATAGAGCTAATCCCTATGGATAAAGAACAAACAACGGTCTCTGACTCCGTGAATTAAGGTTCGAGCCCTTATTCCCCAGCCAAACAAAATCAGCTACTTACACAATAATCTCAAAACCTTCTTAATTTGTCCAGTCAAAAATTGCCACTATCGGAAAACATTTTATTTAATCCCAACCGAATTTTGATTTACTATATCATATCGGTTTGTAGTGTGAAGTTTATTTTTAAAAATTTCAGTATAGTCAATGCAATGCCAGACTTTACTTTGCGCCCTTTGGTTTGCTCGGTTGCCCGTGGTTCAGCGATATTTAAAAGGCCGTGTCCTTGGATTACTGTAACAAGGGAAAAACCACAACACGTAAAGCTTAGCAAAACCGTAATAAGATACTGCTCATAGTTGGGGGGCACGGAACCACCCTAATCATTTCAGTAAGCTATGCGTAACAAAAACAATTACTGAATCAACGGAATATTGAGGCCAATATTTGTCGCTCTTAATAAATGCTATGAACGTGAAGGCAACTGGAATTGCTTATCAAAGCAAGCGTCTATTAACGAACAAGACTCGAAGGATTTATATGCCTAGCCACTTGACCAAGCATTCCAAAAAAAATAGTTACAAACTTTATCACGATATAATGGCTTATGCTTAGTGTAACAACAATTGGCAGTGCAGGAGAGGAACAATGCTGACACACATTATCAATGATCCGGCAATTCCCAATATTTAAAAAAATGTGCTGTGTTCATCTAACCTCATAAAATTCAAAAGCCTCCCGAAAATGAAATATCCACTTCAGGGAGGCTAACTTTTTCAAACCTCTAGGGCTTTTTCTATTTGATGAAATATCGTTACAAGCTATGTTGTGAAGTATTCAACTACTGATCGGACTATCCCGCACAGCACACCCTGAGAACTTTGCACAACCCCTCTAATTCGTCACGCGTGACAAATTTGGTGGTTTTACATAGTTATGCAAAGATCTCACCCTGAATACCCTGAAGGACACTATAGGGGCAC
>CAJBRY010000671.1 GCA_903958085.1 uncultured Geobacteraceae bacterium | reverse complement strand
TCCACAATTGAGTGATCCATCCGATGATTTTAATAATCCATGATAACATTCTTCTCTATCTCCTTTTTTGTCTGACAAATTATGCAGCGTAATACCATACTCCAACTACCGAGACCAAATACAACCTCCATTAAAGCGACTGCACAATGCTATCCTCATATTCATTCTCATGATTCAACTCGTTATTGACCAGCCGAGAAAAGTTCCTTATATAGGCTACTAGTTGCTAATATAAGGAATTTGTTACCTATATTGGTAATCAGCTAAGTTGCTTATATAGGGAGCTTGTTGCCAATATAAATAGCCTGGCTTTTCTGCCATATCTGTTTTTATTGATTATATATTTGTTTGATTCATAAATGGCGCACTATCGAGGCAAATCAAAACAAAAGACCTCCTGAAAAGCTAATTTGCTGGCTCTGTCTGCTTGTTTATTGTTGAAGATAATGGAAAGGAATTGAAACCATTTACGCCAAATAGCTTTTTTGGGCAAAAATAAAGGCTTAGCCGTTTCCAGCTAAACCATTGTTTTTTATGGCGGAAGAGGTGAGATTCGAACTCACGGAGCTGTTACACTCGGCGGTTTTCAAGACCGCTGCCTTAAACCACTCGGCCACCCTTCCGTAATTAAGAGGTGATTTTATAGCACACCTATTTCCGATTTTCAAATGGTAAGCGCTCTCAATAGCAGATTACAGCAAATTTTTCTATTTTGTGTCGAGTTTTCTCTCGCTACGAATAGCCTGAAGCGAATATTCAACAGATTTTCTCCAGAGACCGTCCTTCATAAGTGTTCGCAAATTCCCGAGGGTGAGGCGTTCGGTAAGGTGCACATTTTTGCTGTTCTTGAAATCTCTGTCCTGGAACTTGTGTCTCAAATCATCCAGATCCTTGCCGTAATAGCAGGTAACATTTTTTCCTTTCTGATACCTCGTACTGAACAGAATGTAGAGATCAAGAAAAAAGTTGCTGTTTTCTTCGAGAAAAGTACTTTTCTGAAGACGCTCCATATTTTCGCTTTTTAGCACCATGCCAAGCTGGCGTGAAAGATCAGCTACAACATCGTACAGATCCTCAATGTAGCCTTGCTGTTTATCGTAGTGCCTCTGATACCAGTCAAGCTTTTCCTGCTGCTGTTTTATTTTGGTCTGCGCCTCTTCCAACAATAACGCATTTTTCTTGCCAAACATGATTCCCCCTTGCAGCAGCGGATATTTATGTGAACTATGGGTGAGCTATCCGCTCCAGGCCACCCATGTATGATCGCAGTGCTGATGGCACAAGTACAGTACCATCTGCCTGCTGATAGTTTTCTAGAATTGCCACCAGTGTACGCCCCACAGCCAAACCCGAACCGTTTAAGGTATGGACAAATTCCGGCTTACCCTTTTCATCTTCGCGGAAACGGATTGCAGACCTGCGAGCTTGAAAATCTCCAAAATTGCTGCAGGATGATATTTCACGATAACAGCTTTGCCCAGGCAACCAGACTTCAAGATCGTATGTCTTAGCAGAGGAAAAGCCGATATCACCAGTACATAGAGACATAACACGGTATGGAAGTTCGAGTATCTGCAGAACCTTTTCAGCATCGCGGGTCAAATTTTCCAGTTCAGCATCTGATTCGGAAGGATGAACAAATTTGACCAACTCGACTTTGTTAAACTGATGTTGACGTATCAGGCCGCGTGTGTCTTTGCCGTAAGAACCGGCTTCTCGTCGGAAGCAAGGCGTATAGGCGCAATAGCTGATCGGAAGATCTGATTTTTTTAGAATTTCTCCTCTGTGGATATTAGTCACAGGCACTTCTGCAGTGGGGATCAGAAAAAATTCCGGATCTACCAATTTGAAAAGATCTTCTTCAAATTTGGGAAGCTGCCCGGTTCCCTGCATAGACTCACGATTGACCATGAAAGGTGTCAGCACCTCCTGGTAACCATGCACATCGGTATGCAAATCCAGCATCAGATTGATAAGCGCTCGCTCCAGTCTTGCTCCTGAACCTTTGTAAAGGGTGAAGCGTGCACCGGTTATCTTGGCGCCACGTTCAAAATCGAGAATACCAAGCTCCTCACCAAGATCCCAGTGCGGTTTTGCCGCGAATGGAAGTTCAGCGGGCTTTCCCCAACTTCTTACCTTAACATTGTCGTTTTCAGAAATCCCTGTTGGAGTTGACACATGCGGAAGATTAGGCACCGTCAGCAGAAAGGAATGCAACTGTTCATCAACCTGATTCAGCTCTTCATCCAGCCCTTTAATTTTATGCGAAACCTCTCGCATCTCCAGAATTTTATCCTGAACCTGGCTTTTGTCTTTTGTCCGGCCAATCTCGTCAGAAACAGAATTACGAAGTGCCTTAAGCGTTTCACTTGCTTTCAGCTGAGAAAGTCTTTTCTCGTCCAGCTCTCTGAATCCTTCCAGATAAGATTCCCCACCACGAGTACGGAGTCTGCGCTCGGTCTCATCTAGATTTTCACGAATATATTTCAAGTCAAGCATCTGGAAACACCTTTATTTTTGGGTAGTAAGCGTGTATTTAGTAGCACTTGCAAGCTAGTTCGTCAATGCAAAAGAGCCAAATGAAATCTATAACTGCACAAATTTGTATCACATTAGCGCTTTTCTGTCTGCCAACACAACTGCATGCAGAGGAGATCATCATAACCGCCGTTGGGGACATTATGCTGGCGGGTAGATGGGCTCCGATGCTGAAGAGAAAAGGCTATGACTATCCCTTCAATGGCGTAAGAGAGGAATTGAAGACAAGTGATATCAACCTGGCCAATCTGGAATCACCGATTGCAAAAGGTGGTGAGGAGTACACTGAAAAAAAGTTCCGCTTTCGTGCTGACCCACAAGTTGCACCTGCTATTCGAGCAGCCGGTTTCAACATTGTTACCCTTGCCAACAATCACAGCATGGATTTTGGAGGCGAGGCGCTTACAGAAACTTTGCTGCACCTGAACGACAATGGAATTTTATGGACAGGTG
>CAJBRY010000670.1 GCA_903958085.1 uncultured Geobacteraceae bacterium | reverse complement strand
TGTCAACTCAGGCGCAGGCATCGGTGGACTTATTGGAAACTTGGTTGCAAGGCTGATGTGGTAGCTAACGGAGTGGAGGCGGTACGTGCACTTGAGATGATTAACTACGATCTGGTTTTAATGGATTGCCAGATGCCGGATATGGATGGTTTTGAGGCAACTGCCATGATTCGTGACCCGGAGTCAAAAGTTTTAAATCACAAAATAGTTGTCATAGCTATGACGGCCAATGCCATGAAGGGAGATCGTGAAAATTGTATTGAAGCTGGCATGGATGATTACCTGACCAAACCGGTAAAAAAAGATGAATTAGCCAATATGCTGGAAAAATGGGTTAATAAGAAAGCATGAATCCTGTATGCGAGATTAAGCACCTAATGGGAGGTCGTTTGTGAATATTTTGTCTCGTATGCCGATTAAATATCTTTTGGTACTCATCGTCTTTATTGTTGCCCTTCCAACAGCTGGCATTATCATATATGCAGGTATACAGCATAGAAACGAAGCTATGAATGCGGCCTGGGTTGACACCCAGAAACTCGCCGAAAGAATGGCTTATGAACAGCAGAGCATGGTTGCGTCGACCCGTCAGCTAATGGCGTCGCTATCGCAGATGCCTGAAGTTAAACAGAAGAATACTGTTAAAGTCACTTCCCTCTTAAGAGATCTACATAAAGTTAACCCAGAGTATACAAATCTGTTCATAGCTGACCGTTCCGGATCGGTTTGGGCAACAGCAGTGCCGGTAAAGCCTCCATTCATTGTTGCAGACAGGAAATATTTTAAAAACTCTCTTGCCAGTGGACAACTCTCGTCCGGCGAATACATAATTGCCAGAGCAGGAAACCGGCATTCGTTCACTTTGGGTTACCCAATTAAAGATGAACAGGGCAATGTTACGGGAGTCATCGGTGTAGGATTTCTGCTTGAGCAGTACACACAGCTTCTGGATCGGAGTAAATTACCCAAAAATGCCAGTTTTGTACTTCTTGATCACAAAGGGGTGATACTCTTCAGAGCAATTGAGCCCGAGAAATATATTGGCAAGCAATCTGATCCGATACTGTTCAAGAAAATACAGGGGGCACCGGATGAAAGCACATCTGTCGGAGTCAGCGTAGCTGCGGGTGATAAACGCATTATTACAACCCGTAAACTGCGCCTGCCAGGTGAGGCGGAGCCATACATGTATATCCGTGTGGGCATTCCTATTGAGTCAGCTCTTGAAAATGCTAATACCCATCTTCTCAATAATTTAGCCATATTCAGTATCGTGTTTATATTGGCACTGCTTTTTTCCAGTTTAATCGGAAAACGTACTATCGTTGACCGCATAGCTTTACTGGAAAAGGCATCCCAAGATCTTTCCGAGGGAAATTATCAAATAAAAATATTTGATCTTGTAAAAGGTGGTGAACTGGGCAGGTTGGCTGAGTCTTTTGACTCTATGGCCAGTAAACTCATTCAAAGAGAAGAAACTTTGGCCTGTGACATTGAGCTACGCAAAAAGTCTGAAGAAGCGCTGATGGAAAGTGAATTTTTCTTCAGAGAGTCGCAACGAGCGGCATCCACAGGTTCATACAAAGCAGATTTTGTTATGAACAAATGGGAATCTTCAGAAGTCCTGGATAATATTTTCGGAATTGACAAGAGTTCAGAGCGTAGCATAAATGACTGGCTGGAAATTGTGCATCCCGATGATAGAGATATGATGGATCAGTATTTAAGGGAAGAGGTAATATCCAACAGAAAACCATTTTCAAAAGAATACAGAGTAATTCGAAAAAATGATGGTGAAATCAGATGGGTTAATGGCCTAGGTGAAGCCACGCACGATGCTGACGGGAATATTCTGTCACTCTTTGGAACTATTCAGGACATCACTGAACGCAAAAATGCCGAGGAAGCATTGCGTGAAAGCGATGATCGTTTTCAGAACTATATCATGAACGCTCCCCATGCAATCTTTGTCTGTGATGAAACCGGACACTATGTTGATGTAAATCCTGCAGCTTGCAGCATGACAGGGTTTACAGCGAGCGAGTTGCTAAACATGTCAATACCAGATCTGTTGCCGTCAGAATCACTGGAATGGGCTACTAATAGTTTTCAACAAATCCAGGATACTGGCCGTACCAGCGGTGAAGCTGCCTTTAGGAAGAAAAGCGGGGAGATCTGTCACTGGTCGCTGTCTGGAGTAAGACTCTCCCCAACGCGTTTTATCGCCTTTGTAAACGATATTACTGATCGGAAGAAGGAAGAAGAGGAGCGCGCCCGCCTTGAGAAACAGGTTCTTCACACTCAGAAGTTAGAGAGTTTAGGGGTTTTGGCGGGAGGGATTGCACATGATTTCAACAATATTCTGATGTCAATAATCGGAAACGCCGATCTGGCATTGATGCGAATAAACCCTTCATCTCCAGCGGTAGAAAATCTTAGAAGGATTGAACAGGCATCCGCACGTGCTGCTGACTTGGCTAAACAGATGCTAGCCTATTCAGGAAAAGGAAAATTCGTAATTGAAAGCATAAACTTGAATATCCTCCTTGAAGAGATGCTCCATATGCTGGAAGTCTCGATCTCAAAAAAGGTGATTTTACGTTTTAATTATGCAAGCATACTCCCATCGGTTGAGGCCGATGCTACTCAGATGCGTCAGATTATCATGAATCTGGTGATTAACGCATCGGAGGCTATTGGCGAAAAAAGTGGGGTTATTGCAATTACCACCGGGTGCATGGACTGTGATAAAAATTATCTTAAGGATGTCTGGCTAAACGAGAATATAAAGGAGGGCTTGTACATATATCTTGAAATTGCTGACACCGGTTGCGGTATGGATAAAGAGACTCTTGCCAAGTTATTTGATCCGTTCTTTACTACGAAGTTCACTGGTCGTGGACTCGGCATGGCTGCTGTACTAGGGATTGTAAGAGGGCACAATGGGGCGATTAAAGTTTATAGTGAACTGAATAAAGGAACCTCCTTCAAAATACTTTTACCAGCCTCTGATAGGCCAGCTGAAATTTTTAACGATAGTTCTCAGTATGATGAGTGGCAGGGTTCCGGGAAAGTCCTTTTGGTTGATGACGAAGAAACTGTACGGGGTATTGGGAAGGAAATGCTACAGGAACTCGGATTTACAGCGGTCACCGCAAATGACGGAAGAGAGGCGGTCGCAATTTTCAAGTGCGATCCTGAAATCAGTTTTGTTATCCTCGATTTGACAATGCCACATATGGATGGAGAACAATGCTTCCGGGAGCTTAAACTAATTGATCCTGGTGCTAAAGTTATTATGTCTAGTGGCTATAACGAGCAGGAGGTTACTCAAAAGTTCGCAGGTAAAGGTTTGGCTGGTTTTATTCAGAAACCTTATAAGCTATCGGTGCTTAAGGAGGCAATCAGGAAAATGATTTGAAGTTCATCATGTCCAACAGACGAAACAGCATAAAATTCCTTGAGAGTCGGACGGATCAAAAACCAAAATTCCCAAAGTCTCTGATCTTCCATAAAAAGCCTGAGGGGAAAAATGGTTTTGAGTGAGGATCAATGCACCTTCGATTTATCTGACCTTCAGTGCCCTAACTGCTACACATCAGACTCATGCAATCCGCAACTTATCAGCATGCATAACTAATCTATGAATCTTCTGAAAATTAATATCCGCTCCATTTATTCAACGGCTGAAAGCGAAGCGAAGAACGTCTGCCCGCTTGTTTGACAATCGTTACAGAACAGAGCTAATCAAGACTGGCCTCAATCCCTTCAGGATATAGGCGAGGGAAATAATACCCCACCATAGATGCCGGAAAACCGAGCATTACAGGTCCCTTTTCCGAATCGGAAACCAGATAACCTTTTTCAAACAAGCTACTTACGACCCTACGTGCTGAACGTTCAGGCATACCAATGATACTTGGTATTTCTCCGCGAGGTATTTCTCCGCGTAAAAATACATCTCTCAGTAAATGACCCGCCTCGGGTTTCAATGCACCAAAAGAGACCTGACGATCAACCACTGCTTGTATTCTTTTCTGCATTCCATCCAAACCCAACAGGCCTGACATAAAGTCAATTTGGTCAACAGCAGTTTTAAGAAAGAATGTACAAAATCTCAACAGGCCCGCTTGTGTCAAATTCCCCCGACCATCCAGATCATCTCTGCGAGGTTGATCTGCCTCTGCTAATGAAGAAAGATATTCTTCACGATTTCTTGCGAACCCCCTAGAAACAGTCCACAATCCGTGACCATCTATCTTTGCCATTTTTATGTAGGCATGAGTCATGAGACGAGTAACTCGCCCATTGCCATCCAGAAAAGGATGAATCCATGCAAGACGATGATGAGATGCCGCTACTGCGATAACTTGACTTAAACCTTTCAGTTTTTGAGGGTCATAGACTTCTTCGAATCTTTTCATAAAATCGCATAGGTATTCTGATTTAGGCGGCAAATGCCTACCAACCTCAACCTCTAACTCCCTTGTTTTGCCCGGGATCACCTTTTCAGCTTTTCCATCTGCACGTTGTACGACAAGATACTCCTCAGGCATCCGTTCATAAAATTCCTTGTGTATCCAGCACAAAAAGCTCTTGCTTGTAATAATAGTTCCTGGATTATTCTCGATGTGGGTCTCAATGCATTTCTGAACTTCAATATGTGCTTTGCTTTCTAACTGTTTTGCTCTTTTTGCAGAATCTCTGGAAAAGTCTTCTCGCATAGCGCGATCAATGTCTACAGGGTGGGTGTTGTGCCCTTCTATCAAATTGGAATAATAGCTGTTCATTTTTCTTACCAGTTCCACGATTCCTCTACGGGTAACTGGATGGACAGCAGCACTTATTCCGGCAGATTTACGAATTACCTCAATCGCCAAATCTTCAAGTTCTCCCGAAGGAACAGCAGGCATCATCGGTTCCATTTCAGTAATTCTTGTATAAAAACCGTCTTCCATCTGGATTCTCCATACATAGGCTCGTATTTTGGCCAATATTAAAGCTGATGCTGTTAATTAATAGAAATTGCTTGCACAGCTGCCATGAAGATTTGGCCGGTTTATTGGCCGATCATATAAAATAAAAATTCATGCAGAAACAAGTTATTACAAATAATTATTTGAAAATATTTCGAGAGTTTTGGCCGATATATTGGCCGGTGTTTTTGTACCGTATTTCACCCAGTAAATATACAACTTTTTTCTCTATAAATATTCTTGGTCTATTTTCTTCGTTGATCATATTCCAAAAAAACATATTTCTTTGGAGCAATCGGAGTAATATGTGATGCTGTTTTTTTATAGGTTCTCCGTAAAAAGTCGTTGACCGTCTAGCACATGATCTTCGCAATGAATTTCCTGACATCAAAGGCTTTTCGCGTTCAAATCTTCTTTTCATGAGATCTTTTGCCGACGCCTGGCCTGACACGGCAATTGTCCAACGGCTCGTTGGACAATTGCCGTGGGGCCATAACATCGCACTGCTGATGAAGCTTAAAGATCAACAGAAATGCGAATGGTATGACGTGTTCACATTGGTTCACAAGACAAAAAAGGTCGCGTTTCAATCACACATATAAAATATAATACGTAGGGTCTTGTCCTCAATCTGTCGGCTTTGAACATCTCAAAACTGCTACCATCTTATTTGCTTCATTTGTCTTCGCGTAATAGCTTGAAGTAATACTTATGCTTGAGTGACCCAACAAGTCCCTAATCGTCTCAAGATTTGTCCCCGCAGTTACATGACGTCGAGCCATAGTATGCCGTAAAATATGTAGTCCAGTTTTATCAATCGAAGCTCTCTTATAAGTTGCACTCACAATCTGGTAAAGGTTTGTCAGGTTTATAAGACCAGCTGACCTGGTGGAACAAATTAGCCAACTATTCCCTTTTGCAGCTGCAAGTGTCTCGACCTCATCTGCGGCTGTAGAATATGGGACATAAACATACCGTTCTTTCCCACCCTTCCCTTTCACCAGTAAAACGTACACTTCATATTCTGGATTCAGTACAAAATCCTTAATTCTCAACTCAAGTAGCTCATGCGCTCGTAATCCGCCATACAGCATAGTTTTTATTAAAAGAGAATTCCTATAACTGATAAGTTTGTTTCTTGGAGTCTTTTTTTGGTATTCAAGATATTTTAGAAGCTTTGTAACTTCATCATTGGTTAAACCG
>CAJBRY010000669.1 GCA_903958085.1 uncultured Geobacteraceae bacterium | reverse complement strand
TGCAGCAAGCAGTAGAACGGCTAAATCACAGACCACGTAAAGTATTAGGATTCAGGTCGCCGCATGAGGTGTTATTCGGGGTGGAAATGTGTTATACCAAACCACCACTGGCTGTTGCACTTCAGACTTGAATCCGCCAGTTATGATAGTGAGCGGGAACGGCTTTTAGAAGCAAACCGGCAGCTTGAAATAAGTATGACAGAAATTAAAACTCTGGAAGGGTTGCTCCCAATCTGTGCCGGATGCAAAAAGATAAGAGAAGATGATGGAAGTTGGGTGCATGTGGAACAGTATATTTCGGATAACAGTGATGCATCGTTCTCACATGGGATGTGTCCTGACTGCATCAGTCATTATTATCCTGAGTATACCGCCGGGAAAAAAGCAGAAAAAATTTGACATGGGATGGCAGTTTGCGCATTGACACTTCGCTTGCCGGATGAAAAGTATCAGCACCAGAAAGATGTGAAATATGTAGACGCGACCTCTCGACCCCTCCGCAATTTGATTCACGTCCATTATTAAACCTTCTGTGTTTGAAATAAGAAAAGACGCTCTCCCTGTCTTGGGATGCGCCTTTCTCTTTGGCGCTGCTGAATGTGTTGACGGTTATGATGTGTCGTGCAAGCTGAGTTCCTGCTTTTATGCAAATATTTTTGTGGATAATTATCGCTATTTTGCTATAGTGGTTTCATGAAAACTACCTGGACAGTTGAATTTCTCAATGACGCGGTTGAAGCTGAGTTTCTTGAAATCCCCAAGGATCTCCAAGCTCGTCTGGTGCGTATTAGCGATTTGATTGAATCATACGGACTTGAAAATCTTGGAATGCCATATGTGCGGCACTTACAGGATAAAATCTGGGAGATTCGTGGCAAAGGTAAGTCAGGAATTGCTCGGGCATTTTATGTTGCTGTTGTTGGCAGGAGAGTTGTTGTGTTGAGGGTATTTGTGAAGAAAACGCCGAAGACTCCGCTAGGTGAAATTACCTTGGCATTGTCGCGTATGAAGGAGATTGATCATGGGTAGGAAAATGTCGGAAGTGAAAAAAGAGTTGATGTTAGATGGAGAGTTTCATGCCGAATATGAGGAACT
Organism: uncultured Geobacteraceae bacterium; assembly: GCA_903958085.1. GTDB lineage: Bacteria > Desulfobacterota > Desulfuromonadia > Geobacterales > Pseudopelobacteraceae > JACRCG01. Next base: position 4,810 of record CAJBRY010000669.1, on the reverse strand, counting down.
TGAAGAAGAGTTTGCACTCGCTAGTCAGCTAATCGAAGCCAGAAAAAAAGCTCATCTGACTCAAGATGAAGTTGCTAAAAAAATGGGAACTACTCAGTCTGTAGTTGCACGGCTTGAATCTGGTCACCCTCTGCCGAGTCTACGTTCACTTAAGCGTTATGCAGAAGCTGTTTGCGGAAGACTAGAAATCAGAGTTGTATAAACAGGTACTTGGGGTGGTAAATAGTCTGATGGAGTTTCGTTTCCACATTGACACTTCGTTTGCCGGATGGAAAATATCAGCGAATGAATTTGTTTGACCTTAATATTTTCATTGTTTAAACTGTGTTTAAACATGCTGAGAGGAGGGCAAAAATTATGACACAGGTAGAAGCAGTTCTTGATCTGAAACAGTGGGGCAATAATCTTGGGGTTCGCCTGCCGGTAAATGTTGCGCGTGCTGCCCATCTACATGTGGATCAGCGTGTTCAGGTTGCTGTGGAAGGCGGGCGAGTGGTTATTACCCCGATTAAAGATTCGCAACTGACGCTTGAACAGCGACTTGCCATGTTTGATCCGGGCAGGCATGGCAGCGAGGTAATGGTAACCGACGAACTGTTGGGGGCTGAAAAATGGTAGCGCCGACAAAACCGGTACTACTCGTTGCAGAAAAAATCTGGGTTCCTGAAAGACAGGAGATTATCTGGATTAACTGCAATCCTCAGGCCGGCAATGAAATGCGTGACCTGCATCCGTTTCTGGTGATGTCACCACGCAACTTTAACGAACGGACATCATTGGTTATCGGTTTGCCGATGACAACTGCGGAATATAATGCCGATAATCCTTTTGCAGTAGTCGTGGGTAATGCGCGAGGTAAATATCCAGAAAAGACGAGTTATGTGCTTTGTCACCAGCCTAAATCCTTTGACTGGCGTAGTCGCAAAGCATCGCCGCATCCGCTTAAACGTCTGCAGGATCATCATTTTGCCGAGGTTTGCGCTCGCCTGAACCAGATTGTGCAGCTTGTTTAAACACAATAATATTGCCGGGGAGTTGAAATAGTTAAGAGACTTAACATCTCTGGCTCAGGGGTTACTGTTGCAGCCAGGCGAGGGAAGATGCTTATTGAAAACCATCCACAGCTTCTCGCGCTTGTCAGTTGATCTTGTTGGTGAAGTTTTTAAGAACGTCCCCTTCGCTTTCTGGTGGCCGCTGTCATATGGTTGGCTTGATTGAGAACGCTACCTAGTTGAGAGGGGAAAAATGAATAAGGCAAAAAAACAGAATCATAATTTTGCTGAAGCGGAAAAGACTCTTCAGGCGATACAGGAAATTCCAGCCATTTTAAGTCGTTCCATGAGTCATTTGTGAAGGGGTTAAATGAAGCAATAGCAAAGCTGACAGAACAGGTATCCCTAATCGTAGAAACACTTCGTGTTGGTTTTGCCGAACGATTCCCAAATGAAATCCACCCAATTATTTCTTCATTAGCGGATAGAGGCTGGTTCATATCCGGGGAGGTAGGATTTTCATCTTTACTTGAGTTGAAAGATGATCTCGGCCCGGAGAATATTGCGCTTGTTGACAAACAAATGTCAGTATGGATATCAGAATCGATACATTCAATTGAAGAGAGCGTATTAATAAGTTTCCCACAAAGAATTCATATAATTTCTGCTGCAATCCGCGCGCATACAAACAAACAATTCGAGCTTTCAGTTCCCACATTATTAATACAGGCAGAAGGCATATGTTTGGATCTCCTGGGAGTAAAGCTTTTTTCAACAAATTACGGAGTACCTGTAACTAAAAAGGTTTTAGACCAGTTAGGCATAAATGCCTTGACAAGATCAATGCTTGTTCCACTTCTTGAAGGTTCCGGTATTACTGCCAGAGAGGCAGATCGCCACAAGTACCTGGAATGCCTCAACAGGCATGAAATCTTACACGGCATAGATACGGAATATGCCAATGAGATGAACAGCCTCAAGGCTCTTTCGCTGATTTGGTATCTTTGTACAATTCTGTCTGAAGCGGTACCGAAGGTGTAGCTATAAAATACCCTTAAAGGACAACTCTCAACCAGTCGGTTGCACACCGCCACGCCCGGAAAATCAACCGGGCGAAGTGGGTGAACCGGGCACCCCGTTGAACCACAGAAGAGAATATACGAATCAAAATGCCCAGAAAAACGACGCAACAGGAAATAATTGCCAAATTTCGAGAATCTCATGGGAGTACCTATGATTACACCTTAGTCGAATATCGCAATTCGAATACCAAGGTTAAAGTCATCTGTTCAGTGCATGGCATTTTTGAAATCCAACCAGGGCACCATGTTAACGGCGTTGGTTGCCGTGAATGTTACTTCGATTCGCAAAAAACATCGAAAGCGGAATTTGTAGCACGGTCGCAGAACCACTTCGGAAATAGGTATGATTATTCCCTCTTTGATGAACTACCAAGTTTCGGAGAAAAAGTTCCAATTTACTGTCGCGAGCATGAAGCCATTTTTCTACAGGAACCCCGTAATCACATGCGCGGCCATGTTGGATGCACTCAATGCAAATCTCTAAAACTTGCTGGCCCAGCAAGCGAACGAGGCAACATGAAGAACGCTTCGGAAGTGAAAGAAGCTTTTGTCAGGCGAGCAGAGTCAGTCCATGGGAAAAGTTATGATTACTTTCAGTTCAATTACCTGACATCAAATATTAAGGGAGTGATTATTTGTCCTAAACATGGTGAATTCTGGCAGACGCCAAGTAATCATCTGAAAGGAACAAAATGCCCAGAATGTGCAAAAGACATTCTCAAGACGAATACGTTCAAAAAGAAATGCAATGAGCTTGGCATTGATTATTGGAGAGCACTCAAAAGGCGAGAAGCAGGCCTTTCAGAAGAAAAAATATTTGAAGAAGGCTATGTCCGAAACACTAGAGAAGTTAATGAAATCACCGTGTACGGCGTTACATATCCAAATTTGCGGGAAGCTATAAGAGTACTTAAGCCTTCTGCAAGCGGCCATACAATTTCCCGGTGGATTGAGTCAGGCATGCCTCCAGAAGAGGCTTTTGAGCGTGTCGCTAATCCAGGATATGCGAACGGCATCATTTATCGAATTACGAACAAGTCCACTGGTAAGGAGTACGTAGGGCTAACAATTCAGACATTAGAGCGGCGTTGGAACTACCACATCCAGCAGGCAATGGCAGGATATGTTAAAGGAACAGATTCGTTACATGCCGCGATCCGAGAATTTGGCCCAGATGATTTTATAGTTTTACAAATTGATTCAGGAACGGCCAAAAATGATCTTGAAAAAAAGGAGCGATACTGGATCAAAAAGCTCGGGACTCTTTCACCTCAAGGCTATAACATTTCATCTGGCGGGGTAAGTGGAGGCTCTAACAAAAAAGCTGTCGAACTGGATGGTGTTCGTTTTGAAAGTGTTGGAATCGCAGCTCAATATATTTCAGAGACCAGAAAAATCAGCCTTGATGCAGCAAAAGCAAGACTTCGTAGTGGCCGAATCAATGCAAAATCCCCAGCAAAACCAGGCATGAGTTTAATCAAAACCCCAGCTTATAAAGCATGGAGCCGAATATTTCACGGAGTGCTAAATTCTAGATCTAAAGAACATATTTCAGGATTGGGCGTATATGCACCATGGCGCGATTTTGAGTCATTCCTTAAAGATGTTGGTCAACCACCGGAAACTGGAATGGCTTTTGCCCGGCTTGATAAGTCAGAGGGATTCTATCCGAGCAACTGTGCTTGGCTCAGCAAGAGCGAGTCAAGCCGAATAAACGCTGCATACATGAAGAGTCACGGCACTTTGGTCGGAAGAAAAGGGTATACGGGCAGAGAGCCCAAACCAAGTAAAGAAGGATTCAACCAGGCAGAAGCACCGGCCTAAAACCGCCGGTGTTCTCCCAAACCGTTACCGCGGAGGAAGGATGAAAATGATTTTGCCAAATTTCTCATTATTTTGGAGAGAGCTGGAGGTGATACTTACTGGCTTTTCTTCCACCTCGACAGTGTTCAACCAGTATCGTGATTGCAACCATGAGATAGACTTGCCGGCTGCTGCTTCAATTAGGATCAATAACCTGAGGGGATACATGGAAAAGGCAATGGGTACGGCAAGTGTTCTTGTCGTAGGTGAGGCGGCTGGCCCATGGGGATGCCGTTTTTCCGGCATTCCGTTCACAGGAGAAAAACAGTTGCTCGACAAATCGTTCCCTTATTGTGGTGAGCAATCAAGTAAAGCCCCTCCAGGACGGCAAACAAAAGTTAAACCTCCGTACATTTCCAAGAGCGCGGAAATGTTTTGGGAAATAATGCAGCCGCACCAAACGGAGGTGCTTGTATGGGACGCTTTCCCTCTGCATTCGCATAAAGCCGATGATGTTCTTACCGTCAGAAACCCCACGACTTCTGAAGTTGCTCACTTTCGCAAAGCACTCCTTCTCATCAAAACGTATATGAAACCCCGAGAGGTTATCGCAGTTGGTCGGAAGGCGGACAAAGAGCTAGCGGCCATGGGCGAACCTCGATCATATGTGAGACACCCATCACGAGGTGGAAAAGGTGAGTTTTGTGCAGGAATGGAAGAAATATTTGCTCGCTTAACAGGAAAGCGCTAACTAAGCGTGGCAGACGGTCTATACAATTGGCTGATGCGCGAAGCATCATCTGCCATGCAGCCTTCCTTTGCGGGCACCGGGGAGTTGAAATAGCTAAGCGACTTAACATCTCTGGCCCAGGGGTTACTGTTGCAGCCAGGCGAGGGAAGATGCTTATTGAAAACCATCTACAACTTCTCGCG
>CAJBRY010000668.1 GCA_903958085.1 uncultured Geobacteraceae bacterium | reverse complement strand
GTTCGTGAGCTCACCAATCTTTCAAGGTTTTTACTGTGTTCTTCGAGTTCAGTTTCCGCTTTTTTACGATCTGTAATATCACTCAAGACAATATAGTAAATGGGGTTACCTTTGGGGTCTTGGTTAATAGTCGCTCTCAATATAATCCAAATATGGGTGCCATCCTGCTTAACCAGTCGTAACTCGCAGGATTGTGGTTTATGAGTTTGCTTGAGTTGTTGGTTTTGTAGATAGAAAATATCTTGATCCCTGTTGAAGATGTATTTGGAGATCGGCTGTGAGATAAGCAAACTTCTGCCTAAGCCCAGTAGACTGGCTGCTTTTATATTAGCTTCCAAAATTAAACCCTGTTCATTCAGGGTGCAATAACCGACAGGCGCCAAGTCATAGAAATCGAAATAGCGCCCACGAGCTTCGTCAATTAATAATTGTGCCTTACGCAACTCTTCGTTCTGCATTTCCAGTTCGATTTGATGCACATAGAGTTCGTGCAGCATTTTCCGGATATCTTCGGGAGTCAGATTGTCGAAGTTTTGAATAGCACCCCTCTGTAATAATAGGGCTTCGGCCTGTTCCCGTAAACTCGTTAGTTGAGTCGTTGGCAGAGGGTTATGGTCGGTATTTTTATCGTTATTATCCATTTGAAGAGGCCCTCGGCAGATCATTTTCTGTTAACCCTCGTTCCGTCGTTGTAATGGCGTACATTTGACCGGTCTCATTGACTAAGGCGGTAGCGGTTATGGAGACAGGAATTAGCGTGCCATTTTGGTGGATCCGATGGGTATGGTATGGCTCCAGAACTTCAGCGACACTTAGCCGTTGAATCAATGACAATTCTTTCTCCTGTAGCTCATTTGGAATGAGGCTACGTATATTTTTGGTTAACGCTTCTCTTTCGCTCCAGCCATAAAGTTTGGTTGCGCCAGAATTCCACGCCGTAATAGTACCATCCAACTTTTGCATAATGATTGCATCATGAGCATCTCGAATAATGACGGCCATTCGACGTAGTGCTTCGCGCGAATGTACAATTTCCGTGATTTCCGCAAAAGTAATGACGACACCTTCAATGACATTATCGATAGTACGATAAGGCTGTATGCGCATGGTAAACCATTTTTCATCAGATGTTTGCACATCGACTACTTTTGGATTTAAGCTTGTCAGGACATTTTGGGTGTCTTCTAAAAAATGGTCATAATTAATTAGATTGAGAGCAAGGTGACTAACAGGTCGGCCTATATCACTTAAAATTAGATTCATGATCTTGCTGGTAGCTGAGGTAAAGCGAAGGATACGCAGTTGTAGATCCAAAAAAATGGTGGCGATACCGGTTCCAGCCAACAAGTTGTTCATATCGTTATTGCTCTGTGACAGTTCTAGCAACTTTGCTTGCAATTCGGCATTGACAGTGCCTAGCTCTTCATTGACGGATTGTAATTCTTCCTTGGATGTCTCCAATTCTTCATTGGAGGATTGCAACTCCTCATTGATGGATTGCATTTCTTCATTTGAACATTTCAATTCTTGGTTCGTGTTTTCCATGTTTTCATGGAAAGCTTGTATATAGTCTTCTTTTATTTTTAATTCATTTTTAAGTTCGATGATGCGAGCGTCTGTATTTAAGCTAGAATCATCCTGAGTAG
>CAJBRY010000667.1 GCA_903958085.1 uncultured Geobacteraceae bacterium | reverse complement strand
TAACTCCTTTCATCACCATCAAACTCCTCAGCCAGTGCTTCCAGCTCTATCGCCGCTTGACCATCATACGACACAATATGTTTCATATTTAACATTGCAGCCACTGCATCAAAGAGCCGTCCGCAGCTTGATGTGAGCGGTGAGTTTATCCCTCGTCTAAGAAGTTGAGCAAAGAGCAGCATAGCATCAGCTGAAAGATAAGTTGCAACAGGATTATCTACCGCAAAAGCAGCCTCACCAAGCGCCTGATATAGATAGCTCATTGCCATTCGCCACGGTTCGCGCACCGCTGCATCTCCTCCAGGCAGTGGAACCGGGCGGAAATGTCCGGCTCTTTGATAGTCGCTGTATCCACCTATCAGAAACTCACCGCCCCATATTGTCCCATCGGCACCATAACCTGTGCCGTCGAAAATGATTCCTATAACGTCGCCATCCAGAACATTTTCAGCCATACAGGAAGCCATGTGTGCATGATGATGCTGCACACGCATAAGTGGTAGCCTTGAATCCTCTGCAAAACGAGTTGAAAGATAATCAGGGTGAAGATCACAGGCGATGCTTTCAGGCTTGATTTTGAGAATTTCTGACAAAAGTCTTACAGTGTGATTAAAGGAGTCAAGAGTAGAACTGTTCTGGAGGTCGCCAATATGTTGACTTAGAAAGGCTTTATTGCCTTCTGCAAGACAGGCAGCCCCTTTTAGTTCAGCCCCGGCTGCCAATAACGGTGGAACAGCAAAAGGTAGCGTAACCGCTCGCGGTGCAAAACCGCGAGCTCGTCTGTAAAATAGCGATTTTCCCTGAAAAACGCGCATCACTGAATCGTCGATGCGGATATGAATCGGGCGGTTGTGAAGCAGAAAATAATCCGCAATATGAGCCAGTCGAAGCATCGCTTCATCATCTTCAAAAGCTACCGGTTCATCGGAAATATTGCCGCTGGTCATTACGAGAGAGGTGAAATTGCCGAGCATCAGCAGGTGATGTAGCGGTGCGTATGGCAGCATCAACCCGAGCCAGCCGTTATTTGGTGCCACCAGTGGTGACAGTTCATTGACAGCCCGTTTTCTAACAATGACGATCGGCGCTTCAGGAGAGCAGATCAGCCGCTCTTCCATATCGCTCATTTCGGCGAGTTTGCGGGCTTCTTCTATATTTGCCACCATCAGGGCAAACGGCTTTTCATCACGTTTTTTGCGCTCTCGCAATCTCTTGACTGCATCAAAATTGCAGGCGTCTACTGCCAGGTGGTAGCCACCAATCCCTTTTATCGCGATGATGTTCCCGTTTTTCAGTAAATCTACAGCCTGTGTGATCGCATCATCGTTTTCGGAAATTATATATTGCTCTGGTGTAAGCAAACTTACTTGAGGACCACATTTGTGGCAGGCGATAGGTTGAGCATGAAAACGACGGTCGAGCGGGTTTTTATATTCGCGGTGACAGTCGGGGCATAGAGGAAAGTTAACCATTGTTGTTTTTGGACGGTCGTATGGAATGCCGGTGATGATGGTGTAGCGAGGGCCACAATTGGTGCAGGTTATGAAAGGGTATCGGTAGCGGCGGTCGGCAGGATCCAATAGTTCTCTAAGGCAGTCGGCACAGACGGCGGAGTCAGGAGCAATCTGAATGTCTGCAACACCTTCCCCGCTTGAAAGAATCGTGAATGAAGTGTCGCTACTGAGAGCTATTTCTCTACAGTCGCTGGATGTGACAACTGCCAAAGGTGGAAGGTCTCTTTGTAATGCAGCTTCAAAATCGTTCAATACAAGATTTGTCCCCTGAAGTTCGATCTCAACGCCAGCAGATGTATTGCGAACCCATCCGGTCAACTTCAGTTCATGCGCCAGTCTGTAGACGAATGGCCGAAAGCCGACCCCCTGAACTATGCCGCTTATCAGATAGTTCCTACGCCTCAGAGTTGTACTCCATTACATAACCACTGATACCACGCCTCCATCCCTTCACCGCTTTTAGCCGATACTTCAAAAATGAGAATATTCGGGCTAACTCGCCTTGCATATTCCTTGCACTTTTCAACATCAAAGTCGAGGTGTGGCAGAAGATCAATCTTGTTGAGCAGCATTACGGTTGAGTTGTGAAACATCTGTGGGTATTTAAGTGGTTTATCCTCTCCCTCGGTGACAGAAAGAACTGCAACCTTGTGGTGTTCGCCAAGATCGAAAGCCGCTGGACAGACCAGGTTTCCGACATTTTCGATAAGCAGCAGGTCGAGATTTTCTAGGTCAAAGTTTTCTATCCCGTGCATAATCTGATGGGCATCCAGATGGCATCCTGCACCGGTATTGATCTGCTTTACCGGGACACCTGTGGCGGCGATACGCTGCGCGTCGTTATCGGTCTGCTGATCCCCTTCTATAACGGCACAATGCATTTTTTCCGAAAGGTCTCTAAGAGTGCGCTCCAACAGAGTTGTCTTTCCTGAACCGGGTGAACTGACCAGATTTAGGACAAATATCCCCTTTTCCTTGAACAGTTTTCGATTTATGCCAGCAAGATGATTGTTTTTCGACAGAATATCTTCTTCTATGGAGATTTTAGTCCGTTTCCCTGATTCAGTGCTATGTTCGTGGGAATGCTCGTGATTGTGGGTATGTTCAGTGGCAGGACAACCGCAGGTAGTACACATAAAAACTCCTGATTTTGATTTTGATTAATAAGTATCACTTCGATGTGATTATTCAATATAGAGCTGTGCCGAAATTCTGTTTAGATTTCACCTAACTGCAAATGAAGCAATCTGGAATAGATCCCGCCAAAGCGGAGCAGTTCTTCATGTGTTCCCTCCTCAACTTTAAACCCGTGATCTATTGTAACTATTCGATCCGCATCACGAATGGTAGAAAGCCTGTGGGCTATGACCAGTGAAGTGCGTCCCTGCATGAGCCCTTTTATCCCTTCTTGAATCATCTGTTCGGAGGCGCTGTCGATGCTTGCAGTGGCTTCGTCAAGTACCAGTATTTCAGGGTCGAAGGCAACAGCCCTTGCAAACGAGATCAACTGTTTTTCTCCGACTGAAAAATTGCTGCCTCGCTCCCGCACCTCTTCCGCATAACCATTAGGGAGCTTATCAATAAACCGGTCAGCTCCAACCGCTGCAGCCGCCTCTTTGACTCGCTGCCGGGCTGACTCATCCCCAAGGCAAATATTAAACTCTATGCTGCCGGCAAACAGGCATGGATCCTGTAATACCACACCGACACGCCGACGCACTTCAGTCAAATCAAGTTCTCGGATGTCAATTCCCTGAAGAAAAATTGTACCGCGATCAATTTCATAAAGCCTTGTCAACAGACGAGTTATGGTAGTTTTGCCTCCTCCGCTCTCACCGACTATGGCTACCCTCTCACCACGATTAACCTGAAGGTTTAATCCGTTCAGAATATCATTACCGTCCTGATAGGAGAATGATACATCGCGAAATTCGATGAGAGGTGCAACGGCGTTCCCCATATTTGACAAATTGGAGTGACTGACTGGGTGGATAAATTGCAAGTCTGCTGACGGCGTGTCCAGCAGTGCAAAAATCCTCTCAAGTGCCGCCATCGCTCCCTGCATAACTGAATATTTTGCGGAAAGATCGCGTATGGGGGTGAAAAACTTTTCAATATATTGGATAAATGCGACCAGAACACCGAATGTCAGAGCGCCTTTCACGATTTCACCGCCTCCGTACCAGATTATCAGAGCAACTGCGATGGAGGAGAGCGCTTCGACCATGGCATATAGTGACGCATCCCAGAATATTACCGGCATATTGGCATCACGGTACGATGCGTTCAGTTCGCTGAAGCGTTGTTCCTCATCCCGCTCGCGGTTAAATATCTGGATTATACTGATACCTGAAATACATTCATTGAGAAAGGAGTTCAGATTGCCAAGTCTCGCACGAACTTCTCTGAACGATTTTCTCATTCGGCGCCGAAAGGTGTAGGCGACATAAAGTAGAATTGGCAGTACTGAAAATGTAACCAGCGACAGCTTAAAATTCATGTACATCATGACGGTAATAATGCCTATCAACAGCAGAATGTCGCCGACTATGGTTATTATTCCGGAAGCGAACATTTCCCCAAGGACTTCAATATCACTTGTCAGTCTTGTAACCGCACTTCCGGTTGGTACATGATCGAACCAGGAAACCGGCAGATGCATAACGTGACTGTATAGTTCCGAGCGCATGTCAGACATTACCCGTTGTCCGACTGACTGGAGGAGATATACTTCGACAAAGGAGAGGAGAGCTTCTATCAGTAAAATTCCGAGAAAACCGAGTGCAATTGTTTCAAGACCGGCCAGTTTTCCTGAAATTATATGACTGTCGATAGCGAGTTTGATGATCCAGGGTTGTGCGAGTCGACATGCCGCAACAAGAGGAAGAATAAACAAGACAATTATTATAGACAGACGATAGGGTGCAACATAGCGTACGAAACGTTTCAGCAATGCAGTGTCGTAGGCTTTGCCGGCAATTTCCTCTTCGTAGATTCCGCTTTGATGCATAGATAAATTCCGTATTCGAAAGGGAGTGAGACCGACTGTATCAGAATTATCTGCTAAATGGGAGTCGAAACGGAGTTATTGTGTTGAGATGCTGTTGTAATATGAATAGCCCTTCTTGACTTTCCATACTCCCTTTGGCAGTATGTCGAACCAAGTATGGGAAAGATCACAAAACAGATACATATTGGAACAGTTGCAATTGGCGGAGGGGCAGTCTGTTCGGTGCAGTCAATGTGCAGCACGGATACACGCGATGTTTCTGCGACACTTGCTCAAATTACAGGACTTGCAGAGGTTGGTTGTGAAATAGTTCGATGTGCCGTGCCTGATCAGGAGGCTGCCGTGGCTCTTGCTCAGATCAAACAAATGAGCCCGATTCCGGTGGTTGCTGATATTCATTTTGATTATAAACTTGCTCTCCAAGTGCTTGAAGGGGGAGTTGACGCTCTTAGGCTCAATCCTGGAAATATTGGTGAAAGGTGGAAAGTTGCAGAGATTGTTGCCTCAGCCTCTGAGCGAAAGATTCCGATCCGTATTGGGGTAAACGCCGGTTCACTTGAAAAGGAGTTGCTTGATAAGTATGGTCATCCATCTCCAGAAGCTATGGTTGAATCAGCTCTTGGGCATATCCGAATTCTTGAGGATCTAAACTATCAGGAAATCAAGGTTTCTCTCAAGGCTTCTGACGTTATGAAAACCGTTTCCGCATACCGTCTTTTTTCACAGCAGTCAGATTATCCGCTGCACATCGGCATTACTGAAGCCGGAACTCTGTTTTCCGGAACGATAAAGTCATCTGTCGGACTTGGAATTCTTCTTGCTGACGGCATTGGTGATACGCTGAGGGTTTCTCTTACCGGTGAGCCCAAAGATGAGGTTCGGGTAGGTTATGATATTCTTAAGGCACTTGGCTTGCGTCAGCGAGGGGTTAATTTTGTTTCCTGTCCAACCTGTGGGCGTTGCCAGATAGATCTAATCAAGGTTGCAGAGGATGTCGAAAAACGCCTTCAGTGGGTTAACAAACATATTACGGTGGCCGTTATGGGATGCGCTGTTAATGGTCCAGGTGAGGCGCGTGAAGCTGATGTTGGTATTGCTGGCGGAAAAGGGGAGGGATTAGTCTTCCGGCAAGGCGTGATTGTTCGCAAGGTATCCGAAGATAGACTGGCTGATGCGTTATTGGAAGAAATTGAGAAACTGTGAGATGGAGCGTTCCGCATGAAAAGATTTCTTATTGTCGAAGATGATGAGCTGAGCTGTAAGGTGCTGGAAGATTTTATGTCCGAATTTGCCACTTGTGATACTGCGTCAGACGGCAGAATCGGCTATGAACTTTTTGAAAAAGCGATTTTGGAAGGTCATCCGTACGATCTTATCTGTTCAGATTTAATAATGCCTGATATAGATGGTCATGAACTGGTTAGACTGATCAGGGACAGAGAAGAATCGCT
>CAJBRY010000666.1 GCA_903958085.1 uncultured Geobacteraceae bacterium | reverse complement strand
ATGCTTTAGATAATATTTAAATGCTGTCCAGAACATTTCATAATATTCATTATCATCCATAATTATCAATTCAATATTATCGAATATTTTGCAAATAAAAACAATTTAGTATTATCGAATAAAATATGTTGACATAGAATTAACATTACTTTATTTTATGATCATGAAGAAAATTCGACAATATCAAATTAGTAAAAAAGCTAAGATAAGTCCATCGATGCTTAGTGAAATAATAAACAAGAAGGCAAAACCTTCTTGGAATACAGCTAAGCGTTTGGCTGAAGCAACTGGGTCAGATCCTGTTGACTGGATGGAATCTCCACCAGAAACGCTGCGCCAGATTATTCAGCGTATCAATGCACAAGGGATCGACAATGACATGTAGTGAATGCCCGTTGATTGGAGGTATTAATATGAAAACAAATAATCCTCTAAATATAAAAGTAGATGACAGGCTTTTGAGCATTGTCAACACTGCAACCAACACACTCGACTGCTCCTTGTCTGAGCTGGTTCGTGCCTGCCTTGAAATCGGCATCCCTGTAATTATTTCTCATCCTGATATGGTCAAATTATTACCGTTTCGTGCATCTGGGTCAATAAAACATGGGTGAAAAAATGAGCATACAGGACACACACAGGCTGTATCAGCTCGAAGCGTTGCTCGCTCAGGCAATTGGATTGCTTGTTCAGGTAGATGATGCTGTTAAGGCCATGAAGCCACAACAGAAGCGCGACAAGAAGATTGACCCGGTGCATTCATTCGATGCACTGGTCAAATCCAAGACAAGGCGCAAGTCAGTTGCGTGACCCCCACACCCCCCATCGAACTATCATCAACCCAATATCCAAACGGGTCACATGGGCGCTCAAACGTGGCGGGTCCTTCCTGGGCCTGTATCCTGTAGGGGTCAAATAACCGTCTTTATCGTGACCGGATGAAGGAAAACAATGGAATGGAATATGGAAATTACTTAACCTATGGCAACAATTGAAGAAATTCAGGAAATGGTCGCTGAGCGTGTGCTTGCTGAAGGATCAACAGAAGTTACAGAGTCATCAGACTCGATCGAGATAAACAGCAAGTTTATCTCAGACTGCATCCAGGCAAACGAACTGGGTGACGCCCTGATGTTCATTGCAGTCAATAGGGGAAAGCGACTCTATAACCAGACATCAACAGAATGGATGCGATGGACTGGCCATCATTGGGAAATCGACAGAGGATCAGCAGACGCCCTATCGTCCATAGAAGATGTTGTCGCACATTATCTGCAGGAGGCAAAAAGGCTTGTGGATGCCATAGCCAAAGAAGACAACAGCGATTCAAAAAAGAAGTTGATCGACAAGCAAAAGCGAATCTACAAGCGCGTCGAAAGGCTTCGCTCGGTTCATGGATGCAACAACTGCCTTACCTTTACCACCAGATGCCATGACAGAATGGTGGTAACAACAGATCAATTTGATAAAGACCCCTGGGTACTTCCGGTAAAAAATGGGGTCGTTGATCTTAAAACCGGAAATCTTTACCCGGGAGATCCCAGTGATCTTCTATACAACGCATGCCCGCACGAATGGACTGGCATCGACACACCCTGCCCGACATGGGATCATGCAATTACCGATATCATGTCCGGATCATCAGACATGGCGGAGTTTCTCAATCGGCTTTTCGGATATAGCATAACCGGCCTTACCACAGAACACATAATGCCGGTGTTCTTCGGAAAGGGCAGAAACGGTAAAACCGTCATCGTTGAAACCATCCGGTATATCATGGGGCCCATGGCCTCACCGATACGCTCAGAAATGCTGCTGGATCAAAGTTACATGAAATCATCGTCTGGCCCAAGTCCAGACATCATGGCCCTTAAAGGGCTTCGAATCGCATTCGCATCCGAGACAGACGCAGGCCGCAAAATTTCATCCAGCCAGGTCAAACTCCTTACCGGTGGCGACACCCTGGTCGGTCGTAATCCCCACGATCGATATGAAACCCGCTTCGAACCATCTCACACCCTGTATCTCATGACAAACAACAAACCCCATGCACCATCTGATGAATTCGCCCTATGGAAGCGCCTAATCCTAGTTCCGTTCCTGGTCAGCTTTGTTGAAGACCCGGTAGAGAACGACGAACGGCAGATCGATAAAGATCTGCCATCCAAGCTTAAAAACGAGGCTTCCGGCATTCTGGCATGGCTGGTTCGAGGCTGTCTGAAATGGCAAACAAGAGGGTTGGAGCTTCCCGCGCTGGTTTGTGAGGCAACGGGGGGGTACCGCAGAGATGAAGATCCAATATTAGATTTTATCGACGCGTGCTGTGAAATAGGCCCAGATTTTCAGGTTTCAAGCTCTGACCTGTATGATTCCTTCAAGGATTGGCATTCGGCCAATGTTTCAAAAAAATACGTACCTGCCCACAAAACATTCAGCACATCTGTAAAGCTTAAATTTAAATGGCAAAAGAAGGGAATTGTCTATTTTTATGGGCTTCGCCTTTTGTTCGACGGATAGCCATCGCAAGAATCCATGCGATAACCCGACAAGCTTTTTGGAGGTTTGGAGGGTTTGGAGCTTTTTCCTTATAATATAGCCAAAACATAAAATAACATAATCACATTTACATATATATATGTATTTACCCTCCACCCTCCATATAATAGATAATGATAATAATAAATAAATAATAAAAATAAGCACTTATCTTTTTGGAGGGTTTACCCCTCCTGGAGGT
>CAJBRY010000665.1 GCA_903958085.1 uncultured Geobacteraceae bacterium | reverse complement strand
GCCCCTACTTTACATAATACCCAACTTTACATAACCGTTCTTATGTAAAGCTTTACATAAGAACGGTTATGTAAAGTTGGGTATTATGTAAAGTAGGGGCGTTTTTCTTTGTCTCCCAAGCACAATTGACGTTTAAAAAGCTTTACATAATTTTTGTGTTTCTGGAAGCTCAAAACATAAAACTCTGTTACAATTGATCTATCACGGAGCAATAGCTCCTCGTCTCAATAACTGTAACAGAAAGGTGTTTTATGAAAGACTCGTTGCCTCCCCTGTGTCCAGACCCCCTTCAGAAAAATCCGTTCTCAAGGACGGTAGACCTGCCTCAACTAATTGAAAATGTCGTATCTCAAATGCGTACTCAGCGATATTCCGAAAGGTATATAGGCACTTGCAATGTGGTCTGGAACAAATTGAAGAAATATGCTGGTGATTCAGTCCATTCGGTGGACTACACTCCTGGTTTCATACGCAGTTTCATGGTTGATTCATTGAACTTCTGTTGTACTTCAAAATCTAAGAATCAGTGTAAACGAGACATTCTTGCACTTAATATCCTTTACAACTATCTGTATTTTGATCGGATATCCTGGCGAAAGACACCTTGTCCGCCGGTTTTTACCGAATTGTCAGTCAAGGTATTCAACGATTATATCTTGCACATGACGACATTTTTGGCAAGGAAAACCATAGAAGATAAACAGCTTTATCTGGCAAGATTCGACGCTTTCCTGGCGCAGCGCGGTGTTCATGGCTTCTCTGAATTTACGCCATCCCTTTTGATTGATTTCTTTAAATCTCTGCCTAAATCCTGTGTTTCGAAAATAAAGGTCACGGCCAGCACTCTGCGCAGCCTGTTCAGATACATGTATGACAACCATATCACCGAACAGGATTTCAGCGTTTATGTTCCGAAAATACGCAAATTTGCGAACGCCACGGTGCCTTCGACATACACAAAAGATGAAATAACCACATTGCTCGGAAGCATCGACCGCGGCAATCCCAAAGGGAAAAGAGACTACGCCATGCTGCAATTACTTTGCTGCCTAGGTCTGAGGACATCAGACCTGCTCGGCCTGAAGTTCGAGAATCTGAAATGGGAGAATGGCACTTTGGAATTCAACCAGCAAAAAACGGGAAACCCAATTGTT
Source organism: uncultured Geobacteraceae bacterium (assembly GCA_903958085.1). Classification (GTDB taxonomy): domain Bacteria; phylum Desulfobacterota; class Desulfuromonadia; order Geobacterales; family Pseudopelobacteraceae; genus JACRCG01. The sequence goes on along the minus strand of CAJBRY010000665.1, from coordinate 964 downwards.
CTGCCCTTACTCAACGATGTTGGAAACGCCATCATCGACTACTTAAGGCATGGTCGTCCGAAAATTAATTCCCATTTTGTTTTTCTGCGTGCCATACCCCCCTGGTGCGAACTTGATAAGTCAACCATCCACTATATCGTGCACAACCGCCTGAGGGATGCCGGGATAAAAATACCTCCCGGGAAAAAACATGGCGGACATTCGCTGCGCCACAGTCTAGCCTCTCTATTGCTTGGCAATGGCACAGCGTTGCCGGTGATTTCAGAATCCCTCGGGCATGTGAACACTCAAACAACTATGCATTATTTGAAAGTCAATATCGCACAACTGCGTGCCTGCTCGCTGGATATGCCCATAATTTCCTTGATGCTGAACAAGGAGGTGGAAGATGCGCAATGATGAGACACCGGCATTCTATTCGGGCGCGCTCGCCCCCTTCATGGCTGAATACATGCAGTATAACCGCACGCTTGGCAAAAAATACGCCGCCGGGCCGTATTTGCTGGCCTCCTTCTCCGCCGCAGTCACTCAAAAAGGCATTCCAATAAACGGGATTGACAAGAGCGTTGTCATGGATTGGGCATCTGGCAGCCAGATGCCGCCGTCGCATGTAAATCAGAGGATTTACATTATCAAGCAATTCTTGGTGTTTATGCAACAAAAGGGATTTTCGGTTTATATTCCGCCAAAACTAAAGTTTGTCAGGAGCGGCTTTGTTCCGTACATCTACACACGAGGCGAGGTCGCGGCCTTTTTTCACGCCTGCGACATATTCAGAACAAAGACAGTGCGTTCCAACGCGCCAACCGTAATGCCATTGCTGTTTCGAATACTGTACTGTTGCGGTCTCCGCGTTTCAGAGGCCGTCAATCTGAAAATACGCGATGTTAACCTGCTGGACGGAGTCCTTGCAATACGGCACGCAAAGTTCGACAAGGATCGGCTGGTGCCGATGTCGGCGGAT
>CAJBRY010000664.1 GCA_903958085.1 uncultured Geobacteraceae bacterium | reverse complement strand
GTTTTCGAAATGGTCTAACCAAGTTTTTCCTTCTGATACCTTGGACATTGAACCATTTACAACTGCTTTTGTGTTGCTTCGATCGTCATTACCTCCGCTACTCATAAAATTTAATCCCCTCTCACAAACAAATAGTTTGGCTGACGGCAGAATGTCATGTCTGCCGCGGTTGGTTACCGCAGTAACAGACGCCAGCTTTCGTCTATCGGCGTTACATCATCTTTGCGCAACCAGAGATTTGATCCGGCCGTTTCGGCTTGTGAATATGCCCAAAAGGTAATCTTTTCGGTTGCTTCTTGATTATGAAGAATGCAGCATGCATCGAACTCCTGCCCGAGAGTTCTACCATGCAGTTGATTCCTTTTCTGCCAATTTTCAAGATGGCTGGGCGCTGCGAGAAAGTCTCTCTTACTCCTGTTGCAGGCCGAGTGGGCAAGAACAAAATTATGGCCCAGATCAAGCGGATAGCGGGACCACGGAACGAAATGATCTATGTCACCACCTTCGTGCAACTTGCTCTTGCAATAAAAACAGGTATCGGATTGAACACTTTTGAGAATAGTTCTTAGTCCCGGAAATAGTGTACGCTCAGCCCCGAAAAGAAATTCAGCCAGGTCAGTCTCCCCCAATAAATTTACGTTCAATATTCTAACGTGGCGAATCCAGGCACCCTGCACAAAATTGCGTATAAGATCATAAAATCTTCTGAAATTGTAGACTACTCCAGGTTGGAGATTGATGATGTTACCGCTGCCGTGCTGTGCGTACAAAAAAGGCACAACCCTACGTCCTACAACTTGTAGCTTCCAAAGGGGCATCTTCGCTATTGTTGCAGCTACCTTGTTCAGCAAGGCACCCCAAGCCCTGGCGTCCTTCCGTGCAGCGGACAAAGAGCCATTGAACAGCCCGTGAAGTTCCATAATCCGGCGCAAAACAACCGGCTGCATTCCTGTTCCCTGCTTTAGAACACGAACGGCAGCCGGTAGATTTCCATTCGCATACGGAACTGCTTGCCGCCAATAATACTCCGCAAAACTTTCTGCGATGTCACGCGTTGTCAACTGTAGAGGCGCGCCGGTGTCATCACCTTTTTTAACTGCATAGTCGGCAATGGCCATGATCAAGGCAAATTTGTAAGTCGCTACGAAGGCACCTTCATCAAGAATTCGCTGAATGTTTGTGATAAACTTGAGTTGTTCTTCTGCAATAGGTATTGTCATAGCTATTTCCAGTAGGTGGCTTTATCCGGGAATATCCAGCGCACGCCGCCTCGTGGGTCGGGTATGTCGCCCGTGTACCGCGGGATCAGATGAATATGAAGATGCATGACAGTCTGTCCGGCGGCAGTGCCGTCGTTGATGCCAATGTTGAAGCCATCTGGCTTGTAATCCTTCAACAACTTTACCCGCAGTTCTGCCAGCAGGTCGAATAACGCCTCCCGTTCCTCCCTTTCGGCATCAACCATTGATGCAACGTGTCGTTTCGGGATGATCAGGGCATGGCCTGGGGAGACTGGAAAACCGTCCATGATTGCGAGTGCGTAACCATTGGCTACAATGATGCGGGTTTGATCGAGGGTGCAGAAGGTGCATAATTCATGAGTCAATGATTTTGTATTCACCGGCAAAAACCTCTTCTCTATGTTTTTCCATAAAAATGGCAGAGCGGGTCTGTAAAAACTGGACATTCATATCATACTCATCATGCAAATAAAATTAATGATTTCGAACCAGAACTGTCCGAAATAACCTATGGAAAAATTAAATAACATTATAATATACCAAACAAAAGGTCAATTTATTCCTGCCCTCGACTTGAAATCACATAGCGAAATCTGCCATGCTTCCCGGAAATTATTTCAGGGAAGGAGCACTTATGTATTCAGTAACGCCTGTGTTTACTCAGCTCATGGACTTCATGCCGTTGAAAACATTTCAGAGCTGTGTGGAACGGTACCGAGACAATTTCGGCATCAAGCATTTTACCTGTTTGGATCAATTCCGTACCATGGCTTTCGCCCAGTTGACCTATCGCGAAAGCCTGCGGGACATAGAAGCCTGCCTTCGAGCACAAAGCAAAAAACTCTATCACATGGGCATCCGCAGCAAGGTTTCGCGCAGCACTCTGGCGGAAGCGAACGAGACGTGGGACTGGCGTATTTACGCCGATTTCGCCCATCATCTGATCGGCATTGCCAGAAAGCTATACCTAAACGAGCCTTTGGCCGTGGAGCTGAAGAACACGGTTTACGCCTTGGATGCTACGACGATCGACCTTTGCCTATCTATCTTTCCCTGGGCACGCTTTAGGGAAACAAAGGGAGCCGTCCGACTTCATACCCTGCTGGATCTGCGGGGTAACATCCCGAGCTTTATCCAAATCACCGATGGAAAAATCCATGAAGTCAACGTGCTGGATATTCTCCCTCTGGAAGCAGGCGCCTTCTATATCATGGATCGCGGCTACACTGACTTCTACAGACTCCATGCTATTACTCGGGCATCGGCGTTCTTCGTTAACCAAAAAGGATCTCTTTGCCGATATACCAGATGACCTAAAAGACTAGCTTATTGAAACCATTCTCCAAGCCAACATTATAAGTGTTGTTTGGGTGATGGATACTTCCTGATTTGAAAAAGTTAATATAGCTTTAGGCTGGTTCACTGACATCATCTACCTATACTTCAGCCGAATTTTCCTATTGAAACGCCTTCTGAAATAATTTCAGTTAAAAGCTGAAGGCCAGCTAATTTTGTCTCTCTGAAGTATCAGATTGTTTTTTGCCATGCCCCTTTGGGTGGCCATACCTTCTCAAAGCGGACCAATCACTTTAGGCGTTGAACACCCGCCTATAAGGGTCATAATAAAAGTGATGAGAGCCAGACGGCAGATTCTGTTCATAAATTCTCCCAATAATTGTATTTTTTAGATTTCCAACTTATCGAGAATTTATCACATAAATGTGCCGATCAGCGTCGTTTTTATCGACGCTTGACCACCACAAGGATGTCAAATTGGTTTGTCGTTTTAAACGACATTCCGAGTCAAGGGGAAAGTTGGAAAACCAAGGGCAAATGGTGCCAGACCGCACTTAACACTAGAGATTCTATGGACCACTTCTAATGTTCGGAGAATTCTTGGTGGCCCGGGGCGGAATCGAACCACCGACACAAGGATTTTCAGTCCTCTGCTCTACCGACTGAGCTACCAGGCCAAGACTCGGGATTATAAATGAAAGTGGAAG
>CAJBRY010000663.1 GCA_903958085.1 uncultured Geobacteraceae bacterium | reverse complement strand
GCCACCGTGGCCTGCGACACCTCCGGCTCCATGGGCGGCGTGTACCCGATCGTGTTCGGCGAGATTGCCAACATCGCCAAGACGGCGGCGAGCATCTTTGCAATGTCCGACGAGCGCATGAAGGACAACGTCGAGCCGGTCGGCGAGCTGTACGACGGCCAGCCGATCTACCGCTACAACATGAAGGGCTCGCCCCAGACGCAGCTCGGCCTGATGGCCCAAGACGTGGAGCGCAACGGTCACAGTGACGCGGTCGCGGGCCTCGGCGGCGTCAAGATGGTCGACTACAAGCGCGCGACGGACGTGGCGGCGGGCCTCGCTGGCCGCAATCACGCCTACCGTGGCGGCTATCAGTATGGAAATGAAAAGAGTAGTCGTTACAGGCCTTGGTGCCATAACCCCTTTAGGGAATAGTGCTCCAGAAACTTGGAGAAACCTTGTTAACGGAGTTAGCGGTTCTAACCTAATTACTCATTTCGACACCACTAAGTTTAAAACAAAATTTGCTTGTGAAGTAAAAAATTACGATCCGAATAACTATTTTGATAGAAAAGAAGCAAAAAAATTAGACCTTTTTGCTCAATTTGCTATGATTGCAGCTGATGAGGCAATCAAAGACTCTATGCTTGACTTAGAAGCTATCGATAAAGATAGAGCTGGAGTTATTTGGGGTTCAGGAATTGGTGGTATTACCACATTATTTGAAGAAGTTAAGGGCTATATAGAAGGAGATTCTACTCCTCGTTATAGTCCTTTCTTTATTCCTAAAATGATTGCCGATATTGCTGGAGGTCAAATTTCCATTAAATATGGATTTATGGGACCTAATTTCACAACTGTATCAGCTTGTGCTTCATCTACAAATGCTTTAGCAGAAGCTTTTAATTATATTCGTTTTGGTAAAGTAAATATATTTATTGCAGGTGGATCTGAAGCTGCAATAAATGATGCTGGTATGGGTGGTTTCCAATCTATGCAAGCTATTTCAGCAAATAATGACAATTATCAAACAGCATCTCGCCCATTTTGTGCAACTCGTGATGGATTTGTAATGGGAGAAGGTGGCGTAGCTCTTATTTTAGAAGAATACGAACATGCTGTAAAAAGAGGTGCTAAAATATATGCTGAAGTTCTTGGCGTAGGTTTATCGGCCGATGCTTATCATTTAACAGCACCGCATCCAGAAGGATTAGGTGCAAAAAAAGTAATGCGTAATGCATTAGAAGATGCTGGTATCAAACCAGAAGATGTAGATTATATTAATGTTCATGGGACATCTACACCGCTTGGCGATATAGCCGAAACACTTGCTATTAAAGAAGTTTTTGGAGAGCATGCCTATAAATTGAATATAAGCTCTACAAAATCAATGACAGGTCATCTTTTAGGAGCTGCTGGTGCACTAGAATCATTAGCATCAATTATGGCAGTTCATGATGATGAGGTTCCACCAACAATTAACCATGTTGAGTTCGATCCAAATATTGATGCTAAATTAAATTTAACACTTCATAAATCACAAAAAAGAACTGTTAATATTTCATTAAGCAACACTTTTGGATTTGGTGGACACAATGCATCTATTATCTTTAAAAAATACACAAAATAATTTGTGCTTGATTTTTTTCGGTTTATAAAGCCAATCCCAAAAAACAAAAAGGAAATTTATAAATCATTAATCTGTATCTTGGGCTTTAGTCCAAAAGATATTGATTTGTATGAAATGGCCTTTACTCATAAGTCAGCTTCATGTAAAAATACTAAAGGACATTACATTAATAATGAACGTCTTGAGTTTTTAGGAGATTCTATACTCGATTCAATTATTGCTGATTATTTATTCCGAAAATTTCCAAATAAAGACGAAGGTTTTCTTACAAAAATGCGATCGAGAATTGTAAATCGTGATTTTTTGGATGAATTAGCTATTATTATTGGTATTGATAAATTAATAATTTCTCATATTTATCAAACAAATAATCAATCAAAGCATATTTATGGAAATGCTCTTGAAGCATTAATTGGCGCAATTTATATTGATAGAGGTTTTAATTATG
>CAJBRY010000662.1 GCA_903958085.1 uncultured Geobacteraceae bacterium | reverse complement strand
TTGATGTGAATGCAGGACCGAAGTTTCGCGCTTTTGCAACCGCAGCACCAGGTCTTAACATGGGTGTAACTGAACAGCTTTTCAGCAATACAAAGCTTCTATTAAATATTGCTGGCTACTGCTACGTAATTGGCGATGACCGTTACTCAACAAAAGCGACTTTAGGAATAAATCAGCGAATAACGCAGAACAACAGTCTTTCAGTCGAAACTTCTCACGAATACACAAGCAGTAAGCTTATTTCAGAAACATTATTTCGATGGAACTTTTACTATTGAAGTCAAAATAAAACAGGCAGCTTCGATGGAAGTCTGCCTGAATAAAAACAATTTGAAAGAGAACTAATTGCCGTATGCTGTTACGCAAATATTCCTAAAGAGTAGAAATTCTCTAACTTCATAGTCAACCAGTTTCAGCTTGGCAATACCAGCCGTTGTAGCAGCTTCTTTTAGGCTAGCTGTACCAAATGGCGGGAAAAACAGTATCTGCATCAAGCCACAAGACGAACCTTTTTTCAATTCTCCCAGCTTTGTAAAATCAATTTCATCGGACTTCACAACGTTTGCTGTCGGAGAATACTGAGCCATACAACCACAAAGTGCCAAACTGCTTGCCACAACCAATCCAGCAAAAAACTTTTTCATAGAACTTCCCCCCTGAAATTTATTTGTGTGCACAGTAGACAAATTTGCACCTAAATACAAGGAGTTTTAATAATTGCTGCACCGCTTGCCTCCATAACCATATTATTCAACCTCAACCTGGCACAGGAAGCACCACTCTGAAACCGATATCCAAAGCATGGTCATCTGGATATCCACTGCTGCGCCATGTTGAACGCGACGGCCCTACCCCGTATTGCCAACTACCACCACGTCTCACTCGAGTTGAGCCCGGCGGGCCAGCCGGGTTATGCTGACGGCTTTCAGGGTAGTCCCCTTTCCAATCAAGAACCCACTCCCACACATTACCGCTCATGTCGTATAGACCAAGCCCATTTGGTTTTTTACGCCCTACCGGATGAGTGATTCCTCCTCCATTTGTATCAATCCATGCAAAATCATCGATCCTGCTACCACCGCAGAAATGTTCATCTTTACCGCCGCTTCTACAGGCGTATTCCCATTCGGCTTCAGTTGGCAGGCGGTAATTCAGGCCGGTCAGGTTATTAAGCCGTACTGTAAAATCAATTGCTTCGTTGCTGCTTATCTGTTCTACAGGGCAATTGCTTCCGCACCCCTGAAACCTTGAAGGATTGCTACCCATAATTTTAAACCATTCACCTTGAGTAACCTCATATTTACCCATATAAAAATCAGAGACACAAACATCATGAACAGGTTTTTCGTCGCTATTTCCAATCTTAGATCCCATACGGAAGCATCCGCCAGGCACTAAAACAAACTCCATGCCAGTAAGTTTGTTTTTCGACATATCGTATTTTGGAGGGACCTGCTGTGTACCAGACAAGTTTTCCGCAAAGGCATAAGATGCTAGGAATATTAAGCCCAATAGCAATACTGAGTAATTTAGCAACTAAGCCTCCCATATCAATTTGTGTGGTAGCTGCAAGGTTTAAATATGCTTAAGGTATTGAGGAAACAAGACGAAATCCAAGAAAGAGGATACTGAAATCCGGAGCAAAACCATTTCGGTCAGAAACCCTGACACATTCTGATGCGTTCCCCCAACCACCACCACGCGGGATTCTGAGAGAACCGGATTCAGAACCACGCGGATTATTAAGTGGACTTTCAAAATAGTATTCAGAATCATACCAATCATTTGTCCATTCCCACGCATTTCCCATCATATCGTACAAACCATATGCATTAGGGTGAAAACTTCCAACCGGAGCGGAAACCTTATATCCATCGTTACAGCTTGTCACGGTCCAATCAGGCCATTGACTTTTAGCTGTGAGATCAGCACCGTTTGCACTTACGCATGCTACTGATGTGCTGTCTCCCCAAAAATTTCTTCCCGCTCCACCTCCTCTAGCAGCGTATTCCCATTCTGCCTCGGTTGGCAGGCGATAAAATCGTTCCGACTTTTTTGATAACCATTGCGAAAAGGCCACTGCATCATACCATGACACGTTAGTCACTGGCTGACTGTCACCATTTAAAACATTTCCCTCATAGGAACCGCTGTCATGATCAGGTTTAAATTTTTGGTACTGGGCATTAGTAACCTCGAACCTGCTCATACTGAAGCCGTTCAAACATACCCTGTGAATCGGCTTTTCATCTCCCTGACCATCACCATGGGTGTCGCCCATTTTGAAACACCCTTCAGGAACGCGAACAAATTCCATGCCGGTAACAACATCTTTAAATTCAGTTGGAACCCCTGAAGTCTCTTTCATTTTATTAATTCCAGCAACCACAGTGCCACTATTTATTACTTCTGCAGAAAGGTTCTGAAACGTTACTAATATTAGAGCCGCTGCAATTCCGATGCTTCTCCAGCCAGCTACCATGATGTTACTTCTTTCCATTGCCCGTCTTCACGTCCCTTTGTTGCCGATGCAGTTGCCTTACCAAACTGTTTGACATGACATCCCACTACTTTGTTTTTAGATTCTCCGTCACGGTAAGGTGTTTTGGAAATATCCTGGG
>CAJBRY010000661.1 GCA_903958085.1 uncultured Geobacteraceae bacterium | reverse complement strand
CTCAGGGAAAGCCAATTGCACTGACAACAACTTTTACTAAAGTTGAACCAACTTTCACTTTGAATCTCTCCGCAAATACGATGGCAGGTGGTGAAAAGATTAGTATAGGTGGAATTACATATACAGCAACCAGTGGCACTGCTGGCGTAGGAGAATTCAGCATTTTAGGTGATGCTACTGCTGACGCAGGATCGCTACGGCTAGCTATTCCGTCAGGTGCTCTTACTGTTGGTGGAACTGGCAGCACGATTACTATTACGGCCGGAACAGCTGCTTTAACTGCAGGTACAGTGGCACTCGGAACACCAGCAGCTTCTATTGCAATAAGCAACAACACTTTAAGTCCGAGCGCGTGGTCTTGGGCGGCAGCCATTCCTTCTGATAAGGGTACTGCCACCGGCAGCGGCATTTTGGAATTTGACAGCAGTGGTTGGTTGGTGACTGGAACTGGGACAGATCCGACAATCTCGCTTGCGCTTACCGGAGGCCTAACCACAGCAGGACCGGTCACCTGGGATCTTTATAATGCCGCCGGAACTGCGACGAATGGTAGTCTGACTCAATATGCCTCTCCATCCACTCTCTATAGCATGATCCAAAATGGCACAGAACCGGGCGAAATTAAGAGCATGTCAACAGACAGTAATGGCATAATCACAGCCGCATATTCTAACGGAGTGACAAAATCATTGTTCCAGATTGCTTTGGCCGATTTTAAAAATTACGATGGCCTGAACAAAACAGGTAATAATATTTACAGAGAGACTCCCTCAATATCAGGAGAGGCTACTGAAGGAGTTGCCGGATCAAGTACATTTGGCACCCTGGTTTCGGGCAGCCTGGAGGCGTCCAATGTTGATATGGCCAAGGAAATGGCCAGTATGATACTTGCCCAGCGGGCTTATGAATCTTGCGCCAGAGTGTTCACCACAGAAAGCGAAATGTTGAAAACAATTGTGAACATGAGTTAGTAGTCTGGCAAAATTTTTATTTTACAATTATCATGGGTAAAGTTTTATAGCTTCAGGATGGGAGAAGCGAAAATGTCGTCAGTATATGGGATATTTAATTCAGCACTAAGCGCGTTATACACATATACGTCAGCTATTGATGTTATCAGTACCAACATCGGCAATGTTGAGACTCCGGGATATTCCCGGCAACAGGCTGTAATTCAGGCAACAGCGCCCATTAACACGATTAATGGTGTAATTGGAACCGGTGTAGAGGTCGCGAATGTCCAGCGGATTTACAATGCCTTTCTGGTTACACAAATGCGTATGGCTAATCAGGATATGGGCAAATGGAGTGCCCAGCAGGATAGCCTGAATTCCATTGAACAGGTATTTTCTAATTCCAGTGATTCCGGTCTTTCTTCAACGATGGCTGCTTTCTGGAATAGCTGGCAGAATCTGGTCAATAATCCTTCAGGTTCAACTGAGCGTTTTCTTCTTACTAACTCAGCCGATAATCTGGCCAAATCATTCAATAACATGAGTTCACAACTAGATAGCATTCAGAAAGGGATTGATAAGAGCGTTGGGGAAAATGTCGCCGCGGTCAATTCACTTATACAGCGGATAGCTGATGTAAATCTGGATATAAAAATGACTGCAACGGCAGGGCAGAATACCAATTCAAGTAAAGACGAACTTGATTTGCAGGTGGCAAAACTTGCCGAACTTATTAATATCAATGCCTACACCAACTCAAATGGCCAGATCAGTATTCAAATGAGTAACGGTAAACCTTTGCTGGAAGGTACTTCCACCTGGTTTCTATCCACACAAACAAATGTCACAACCGGACTGAAAGACATAACATGGCCTGATAGCAGTACTGCTCTTGTCGTTAATGATGATATTACCGGCGGGAAATTGGGTGGCTACCTGGCTGTGCGGGATACGATGATAACGGAATATCAAGACCAACTCGATACATTGGCTCAGACGATCATAGATGAGGTCAATACGTTGCATGAAAATGGCTATGACATCTATGGTAACGAAGGGGGGGCGTTCTTCGATGGGGCCAATGCGACAGATATTGCGGTAAATGGAGATATACTTGATGATCCCGGACTAATCGCAGCGGCACGTTCAACCGCGGAAGCTCCCGGTAATGGTTCCAATGCCGCCGCCATTGCGGAGCTTCAGAATAATCTCTTTATGCATAGTGGGACAGCGACATTCAGTAGTTAT
>CAJBRY010000660.1 GCA_903958085.1 uncultured Geobacteraceae bacterium | reverse complement strand
TCCCAGTTGAAGCCCCACTTCATGGCGTTGTCGATGTTGACGATATCGTCGGCTATTTCCGGAATCCGCTTGAAGGTATAGATCAGCGTGTCGCGCAGGTTAATCCAGGCAAACTGGGCCGCCTTGTCACTGCCGGTAACCAGCGCCTGCAGACGTTTGGCCGGATCGTCGATAGCTTTCGCCGCTTCTATGGAGGCGAACTTAGGCCGCTGCGACGGTGCATATTCACCGGTTTTGTAATCGTAGTAGAAAAACTCCTGACCCTTCTCTCCTTTGACCTTCTTGAAAAAACCCTGCTTGCTCTTGTTGCCGAGCAGGCCCTTGGTAACCATTTCACCGACAAACGCCGGAAATTTGAAAATATCGCGCTGCTCATCGTTGACCAGCAGTTCGTAGGAGTTGGCGGCAACATGCTGGAGGGTATCGATACCGACGAGGTCTGCGGTCCGGAAGGCCGCGCTCTTGGGGCGTGCCGTGGCAGGACCGGCGATGGCGTCAACCTCCTCGACGGTCATATCCATTGTCATCATGGTGCGAACGCAGTTGCAGATGGCGTACACCCCGATACGATTGGCAATAAAGTTGGGGGTATCCTTGGCGTACACAATGCCTTTGCCAAGCCGTTTGGCGATAAAGTCGGCCATAAAGGCGGTTACCGCCGGATCAGTGTGGGAGCAGGAAACGATCTCCAGCAGGCGCATATAGCGGGGCGGATTGAAAAAATGCGTAACCAGAAAATTTTTGCGGACATGTTCCGGCAGGCATTCCGCCATCTCGTTGACGGAGAGGCCGCTCGTGTTAGTGGACAGGATTGCACCCTCCTTAAGATTCGGCACAACCTTCTCGGTGAAGAGCTTTTTCTTGATCGCCATGTTTTCAATGACGACTTCAACAACCCAGTCGCACTGTTTCAGCTTCGTCATGTCATCGTCAAAGTTTCCGACTTCAATATTGCCGGCATAGCCGGGCAGAAAGAACGGAGCCGGCTTCATCTTCATCAGACCTTCATGTCCGGCTGTCGCGATACGGTTACGCACCTTGCTGTCCGCGATTGTAAGGTCTGCTGCCGTCTCGGCATCATTCGGCTCCCTCGGCACGATGTCGAGCAGAAGCACCTGTATGCCTGCATTGGCAAGGTGTGCGGCGATAGTTGCTCCCATCACCCCCGCCCCCAGCACTGCTACTTTATTGATCTGAGTCATCTCTTTCCTCCCTGTCGGTCTTAGTTGCTGTGATCAATGTACATATCTTCTATGCGATGCTTGTATTTTTCATAGATAATCTTGCGCCTCAGTTTCAGTGTCGGTGTCAGTTCGCCCCCTTCGATGGAGAAATCATGAGCCAGCAGGACAAACTTCTTGATAGATTCATACGGCGCCAGGCGACTGTTGATTTCAACCAGTCGCTGCTCGAATAATTTGTGAATCTTCTCATTCATGACGAGATCTTCCATTTCGAAATAATGGAGATGATGCTCTTTGGCGAATTCCAGCATGCGCTCAATATTGGGCACAATCAGCGCGGTGATATACGGTTTGCGATCGCCGTAGACAAAAGCCGATGAGACGTACTTATCCATCTTCAATTCATTCTCTATCGGTTGCGGAGCAATATTTTTGCCTCCTGCAGTAATAATGAGCTCCTTCTTGCGATCGGTGATAAACAGGAAACCATCTTCGATATGTCCGATATCCCCGGTTTTAAACCAGCCATCCTGGATCGCCTCAGCCGTTGCTTCCGGGTTGTTATAGTAACCGAGCATGATTTGCGGGCCCTTTGCCATGATTTCACCATCAGCGGCAATTTTGAATTCGGTCTCTGCCAGAGGAAATCCGACCGAACCGAAGCGGATATGTTCAAAATTGTTGAATGTCAGAGCCGGGCTGGTCTCGGTCAGGCCGTACCCCTCAAAGATCGGAATGCCGATGACCCAGAAAAATTCATTGATATTTTTATCCAGAGGGGCACCACCGGAACAGAACAGTTTCATTCTGCCGCCGAACTTTGCCCGTACTTTGCTGAAAACAAGCTTGTCTGCCAGAGCATGTTTCATGTTGAGGAGTGAAGAGGGCTGTTTTTTAATGTACGTTGCTGCAACATACTGCTTACCAACGTCGACCGCCCAATGGAAAAGATTTCTTTTGAGAGGAGACATCTGATGGGCGTTCTCAAAAATGCGGTGATAAATTTTTTCAAACAGGCGGGGAACGCTGACCATAACGGTCGGCTGGATTTCAAACATATTTTCGGGAACTTTTTCGATGCTGTCGGCAAACGCCATCAGTGCGCCGTTGCGAATCGTCATG
>CAJBRY010000659.1 GCA_903958085.1 uncultured Geobacteraceae bacterium | reverse complement strand
TCCTTTTTTTGATAGGGATTTTGTTCCCTCAACGGAGTTGACAGTACCACCCCAAAGGAACCATCGTCAACACTATTTCAGTGGTCTTTATTCAATACAGAAAATAATAAAAATTTTTAACTGGCTAGCAACCAATTCAAATACTGACCTTCGAAGGCAATAGCAAAAACGACCGCTTAAAACCCGTAAAACAGTATTGTCTCGAATTTGTGGCGCAAGCCATCCCTGCAGAATCGCTACAAATATTATCTTTCTTTGTCAGGTTTGTTAAATCAATATAATCTATAGCAATTTCGCGCCCCTTGGAGAAGATTGATTCAATATTGTTTATAAATACCCCGTTCTTGCACCGGGGTGGTTTCTCTAAACTTTCAATCTGGCAGTAATGCCTAGAATTGAAGAAAATCACCTTAACTTTTTGTAGCTATTCTGTTATAAGCGAATGCTATATTTTGCGGGAGATGATATGGAAATTTTTGGCGGCTTCATGGTGATGATGAGTATTCTTACCCTTTTTTTGGCTGTGGTATGGCTTATCATGCCGTTTGTTGTTTTTGCTATTAAAGGGAAGCAGGAGCGGATGCTTGAGATTTTGGAAACGATGGAAACACGATTGACAGCTATTGAAACTCGTCTTCAGGCTAAGGAATCGACAATTGAACCTTCACAATCACTTCCAGCTGTAGAAAAGGTAATATTGTCAGAACCAGTTGAGCACAAGATTGATTTGGATGTTTCACCAGTTGTATAAATAGTCGGGGGATTGCAACATGTTGCTTAAAGGAAAAAAAGTTGTAATTTTTGGGGTTGCCAACGACAAGAGTATTGCCTGGGCAATTGCAAAATTATTTTATGAGCATGGCGCTGAGTTGGCTGTGACATACGCAGGAGAAGCTTTTGAAAAACGGGTTCGCCCTCTGGCGGAGTCGCTCAATGCAGCAAAAGTGCTTCCCTGTAACGTTACCAGTGATGAAGAGATTACCTCAGTGTTTGAGGAGCTTGGCAAAATATGGGATGGAGTGGATATCGTTATCCATGCGGTTGCTTTTGCAAATAAAGAAGAGTTGAAAGGATCAATTTTAAATACCACCCGTGACGGGTTTGCTACCGCAATGGATATCAGTGTGTACTCCTTTCTTGGGATTATGAAGGCTGCTCACCCGATGATGACGGGTCGAAATGGTTCTGCTTTGACCCTAAGCTATTACGGTGCAATAAAAGTTTTCCCGAGTTATAACGTCATGGGTGTTGCCAAGGCTGCTCTAGAGGCCTCAGTACGCTACCTTTCCGAGGCGCTTGGTCAGGAGGGCACCAGAGTAAACGCTATTTCGGCCGGTCCGATTCGTACACTTGCAGCGGCAGGCGTCAACGGTTTTCATAACATCCTAAATCATGTCGAATCAAAATCTCCTTTGAGGAGAACCATCACCCAGGAAGATGTTGCCAATGCGGCACTTTATCTTTGCAGTGATATGGCAAGTGGTGTCAGCGGAGAGATTCATTACGTTGACGGCGGCTATAACATCATAGGTCTTTAGTTCGGAGTATACTCATTAAAGAAGTATTTGGAAACCTTTCAGGCTTAAAGTCAAGCCAGATCCAGTCTCTTGAACGTCTCTACCGTAGACGGATACCTGTGGCTGAGTTCTGCTCACATGATCTTGCTTCCCGCCTTGTTGAAATATCCTTCGAGCTCCGTCGCCAAATCGGTATCCTCGTTAATCGCTCAGGCAGTGTTGAATACGTCATCGTCGGTGACGAAAAGGGATTGGTGATTCCCGAACTGCGTGATTATCCGATTGGCAAGCGTGTCATGAGAGGTCTGCGGCTGATCCATACACATCTGAAAAACGATCCGATTTCCGAAGATGACCTGACTGATCTTTCACTATTACGGCTTGATCTAATAGCAGCATTGCTAGGTACCACAACCAAAAGTCAGATTTATGCCCAGCTTGCATGGCTTTCGCCGGATAAAATGGGAATAAGCACAGCCCTTGATGAAATCTTACCGCTGGAACGCGTAGACATTGACTGCCTACATTTTTTTCCAGAGCTCGAAGCCGATTTGGAAAAGACAGTCCGATTTGCATCTAAAGCAAATGATCCTCTTGAGCGAGCTATTCTACTCTCCGTCACTACTTCCGGAACCAGGCAGGAAGCCGAAGATTCAATGGCTGAACTGCGTGAACTTGCTCGTACCGCCCAAGTAGAAGCACTTGACGAATTCATCCAGCGCCCGAAAAACCTCAATCCACGCTTTTTGATGGGTGAAGGCATGATGAGGGATGTGGTAATAAAGGCGATGCAACGTGGTGCCAGTATGTTGATTTTCGATCAGGAGCTGACACCTGCGCAGATCCGCTCAATTTCTGCAATGACAGAGCTTAAGGTTATTGACCGCAGCCAGTTGATACTTGATATTTTTGCCCGCCGCGCAAAAACGCTGGATGGCAAAGTGCAGGTAGAGTTGGCGCAGCTAAAATATTTGCTTCCGCGTCTAACCGGACGTGGCGTACAGATGTCGCGCCTGATGGGTGGGATTGGCGGGCGTGGGCCTGGTGAGACCAAACTTGAAACCGACCGTCGACGAATCCGTGACCGTATAGCCAGTCTGGAAAGAGAGCTGAAGGAGCTTTCCCAGGGGCGTGACCAGCGACGTAAGCAGCGAGTCAAAGCCGGTGTGCCGATAATTTCCATTGTTGGCTACACGAATGCCGGTAAATCCACGCTGTTGAATACCCTGACGAAGAGTGATGTGTTTACTGAGGATTTGCTTTTCGCAACTCTTGATACTTCTACACGCCGTCTTCGCTTCCCTCGAGAGCGTGAGGTTATCATTACCGACACGGTTGGCTTTATCCGCTCTCTTCCAAAATCCCTGCTTGGGGCTTTCAAAGCTACATTGGAAGAGATGCGTGATGCCGACCTGCTATTGCATGTGGTGGACGCTTCTCACCCACGCTTTGAGGATCAGATTGCTCAGGTGCGAAAAATTCTTGCGGAGCTTGATCTGGGCGATAAGCAGGAGTTGCTGGTATATAATAAGGCTGATCTCCTCAATGAGATGAAGAAGAAGGATACGGTGTCATTTCTCAAGGTTCGTCAGTCTGCCAGGACACAGAAAAGCGTTACTATCTCTGCCCGCGATCGCAAAAGTCTAGGGGGATTGATGGATGAACTGCAACACCGTTTCTGGCCTCTGTGAATGTAGTTTGTTGATTCCCAGAATGATAGAGACGTTGTTAATCTTGCACTTTTTCAAATTAAACCGGTTGCCAGAATCGACCAATCAGTTGTAGTTACTGATTTTGCGAGTTGTAACAAATATTATATCAGTGAAGAAAATGAATGGACTTTACTTTTTTTGGAGTATATATACGTTACAAAATTCCATCAAGGAGGGTGTATGAACAAATCAGATTTGGTAGCAAAGATTGCAGCAGGTGCTGAACTTACTAAAGTTCAAGCAGAAAAAGCTCTTAACAGTTTTATTGCTGAAACCACAGCAGCACTCAAAGCCGGTGACAAAATCACTCTCGTTGGTTTTGGCACATTCAGCGCAGTAACCCGCGCTGCACGCACTGGCAGAAATCCACAGACCGGCAAGGCTATCAAGATTGCAGCAAAAACAAACGGCAAGTTTTCACCCGGCAAGTCCCTCAAGGACCTTACAGCAAAGCCTGTCAAAGCAGCCAAGACTGCTAAGCCAGCTGCAAAAGCGCCTGCCAAAAAGAAAAAATAGTTCACAGAATACCTTATACAAGTTTTAAGTACAAAAAGGCTCCACTAGGGGGTCTTTTTGTATTTTATACCTGTTCTTTTGGAACTCTAACAAAAGGTTTGTACTTAAATGTTGCAAGATATTTTGCAGGGTTGTAAGGTGCCACCAACCATGATATTGTCGCCTCGAGAATTATTATTTGAACCCTAAATGATCCTGTTTTGCGTCCTTCTGGAGTATGCTTATGATTGTTTTCAAAGGAGTGCACAAGTGGTTTAAAACGCTACATGTACTTAACGACATAAACCTGCATGTTACTCCGGGTGAAGTGCTGGTCGTATGTGGTCCTTCAGGTTCAGGAAAATCTACTCTGATCAGAACGATCAATCAGCTTGAGCCAATCAACGAAGGATCCCTGATTGTAGACGGCTACGATCTTTCCGATAAAAAGACCGACATCAATAAACTGCGGGCAGAAGTCGGCTTCGTTTTTCAGCAGTTTAATCTGTATCCACATCTTTCTGTTATTAGCAATATCACGCTGGCTCCTACCAAAATACGTAATATTTCCAAAAAAGAGGCTGAAGAACAGGCGATGGTACTCCTTACCAGAGTCGGACTATCTGAAAAGCGTGACGCATATCCCTCGCAACTCTCGGGTGGTCAACAACAGCGTGTTGCCATTGCCCGTGCTTTGGCAATGAAGCCTCGTATTATGCTCTTTGACGAACCCACCTCTGCACTTGATCCTGAAATGATCGGCGAAGTGCTGGCAGTAATGAAGGATCTGGCACTCTCCGGTATGACCATGGTTGTAGTGACCCACGAAATGGGCTTTGCCAGGGAAGTTGCGCATCGCGTGGCATTTATGGCAGACGGAATTGTGCTTGAAGAGGCACATCCGGAAGATTTTTTCATGCGACCACAGCACGAACGCGCCAAGCAATTTTTGCGTCAACTTCTAACGCCGATGCAGGCGGAATGCCCCTGATTCCGGCTTTCTGGATAGACTAACCACCACACAAGGAGGAAGCACAATGAAAAAACTGGTAACGTTGTTTATGGTTTTGGCTTTGGCAACAGTTTTTGCCAAGGCAGCAGTCGCAGGAGACACTCTGGCTGATGCAAAGAAAAAAGGGGTTTTAACAGTTGGCTGTAAGGATTCCCTCCCCCCCTTTGGTTACATCGATGAGAAAAGCCGCCAGATCGTCGGTTATGACATTGACTTCGTGAATGCAATTGCCAAAAAAATGGGGGTGAAAGTTGAGCTTAAACCTGTGACATCGGCAAGTCGTATGCCACAGTTACAGGAAGGTCACATTGACATCATCGCTGCAACTATGACCAAAAATGCAGAGCGTGCAAAAGTAATAGACTTCAGCCACACCTATTTCTTTACCGGTCAAAAATTTATTACCAAAAAGGGAACCGTCAAGAGTCTTAAGGATCTTGAAGGCAAAAAAATCGGCACAGCCAAAGGTTCCACCTCTGAGCAAAACGTAAAAAAAGCAATTCCGTCTGCAAATGTACTTTCATTTGACGACTACCCGCAAGCATTTCTCGCCCTGCAGCAGGGCAAAGTAGCTGCTGTTACAACAGATGAAGCCATACTTGCAGGAATCCTTGCCAAAGCCCCAAATAAAGGCCAGTTTGAAATCCCAGCTCTGCAGATTTCAGATGAGCCTTACGGACTTGGTATGCGCAAAGGCGACACGAATTTTGTCAACTTCGTTAATAAAGCCATTCTTGAAATGGAAAAAAGTGGAGAAGCAAAAGCAATATTTGACAGATGGTTTGGTCCAACTACACAGTTTCATCTGGAGCGTACCTTCAAGATTTCAGCTGACAAGTAACTTAGCTTAAGATCAAGGGTCATGTGGGCATAAAGCCTTCTTGGCCCTTGACTTTATAAAGGCTGCTCTGTGCTCAACTACACATTCGACTGGTCGATTATAACTTCTGGCAAGTATTTTGACTGGCTGGTAGCTGGGTTAATTACGACGCTCAAGCTGTCGACAATCTCGATTGTAATGGCTTTTCTGCTCGGACTGCTGATAGCTGTCATGCGAATGTCAAACAGTAAGCCGATTCGCTGGTTTGCCCACGCCTACCTTGAATTCTTTCGGAACACTCCGTTGCTGGTACAGATATTCTTCTGGTATTTCGGTTCATACAAGATTCTGCCAACGGCCGTTAATGACTGGCTGGTAAGTACCAACTTCGAATTTGCCGCTGCTGCAATTGCCTTAACCATCTACACCTCCGCCTTTATTGCCGAGGATATTCGCTCCGGCGTTCTCTCTATTCCCAAGGAACAGATGGAAGCGGCTCGCAGCGCAGGTTTTTCCTACCTTCGCTCAATGCAATATATTATACTGCCACAGGCTGTGCGTATCACTATACCACCACTGGTCAACCAGTTCCTGAATGTGGCAAAAAACTCCTCCCTAGCAATGACAATTGGTGTCATGGAGATGACGTACCAGGCGCGACAGGTCGAAAGTTACACCTTTAAAGGCTTTGAGGCCTTTACCGCAGCAACAGTAGTATATCTTCTGCTCTCTATACTCATTACGGCGCTTGTTAATGCCTACAACGAAAAAGTATTGAATATTCATAAGGCGGCCTGATATGGATCAATTTTTCAACATATCGGTCATCACTGATAACTTTACCTACTTCATGATCGGTCGATTTCCTCACGGTCCACTCGGCGGCGTGGGACTGACTCTTTACCTTGCTGTTGTCTCCTGCATTCTTTCCTTTTTTGGCGGAATGTTTTTGGGGCTTCTCAGCATTTCTCGCTTTGCTATTGTCCGCTATCCGACACTTGGCTTTATCAATCTTGTACGAGGCATGCCGCTTCTGATGGTTATCTTCTGGATGTATTTTCTAATGCCGGCTCTCTTCGGAAAAATTGCTGAAAACAACACCGTTATTATGGCTTTGACACTCTTCACCTCCGCCTATATGTCCCGCATTGTTGTGGCAGGTATAGAAGGAATTCCAAAGGGCCAGACTGAAGCGGCTATTTCCACTGGACTGACCTCCTGGCAGCTTATGTTGTACATTGTTCTGCCTCAGGGGCTTCGGAATATGATCCCTTCATTCGTCAACCAGTTTGTTTCCCTAATCAAAGACACTTCGCTTGCTTTTATTGTCGGAGTTTCGGAATTAACCCATGTAGCAACTCAGATAAACAACCGTACAATGGCATTCCCAACGGAGATATTTATCTTCATAGCAGTAATTTACTTTATTCTCTGCTACGCCTTTACCAGCCTCTCCAGATGGCTAGAGCAACGATTGACATGGGTAAAAGCCATATAGCCAAAAATCTAAATGACTACGCATCCTAATATTCTTCTGCTTCTGCTCTTCGGTGCCGCTTTTGTTGCCGGCCTTATCGACTCGATCGCCGGAGGTGGTGGGTTAATCACCGTTCCGGTGCTTTTGGGAGTCGGCCTTCCTCCGCAAGTCGCCCTCGGCACCAACAAACTCCAGGCATCTTTCGGCTCCGGTAGCGCTATGCTTCATTTTGTACGGGCCGGCACCGTCAAGCTGAACGACTGCAGGAGCGGGATTGTCTGGACCACTTTAGGAGCAGCACTCGGTGTATGGGGGGTGCAGGTGCTTGATGCAGAGATCCTCAAGCAACTGATCCCATGGCTACTAGCCCTAATTGCTATCTACACTCTCCTTTCGCCACGCCTTGGCGCCGAAGATTCACATGCACGAATGAAATCAGGGGGATTCTATCTCCTGTTCGGACTCTCTATCGGTTTTTATGATGGTTTTTTCGGCCCGGGAACCGGTTCTTTCTGGACAATGGCCCTAATGATGTTACTCGGATACTCTATGATAAGGGCAACAGCAACTACTAAAGTCATGAATTTCACCAGTAACTTTGTGGCGTTTATCTTCTTTCTTTCAGTCGGGCAGGTCCGTTTTGTCGAGGGGATAGTGATGGGGATGGGGCAGTTTCTTGGCGCCAGAGTAGGCTCAAAGATGGTCATAAAGCGTGGCACCGCATTTATCAGACCGGTTTTCATAACAATGATATTACTGCTGGTTGGACGAATGATTTATCAGAATATCAAGTAATAATGAGGTCACTGATATGCACAGTAATATTAATTCAAGAAGGCCGCATGCCGTAAATAAACTGGTTTCCAAGGAGGAGGTCGGCGAACTTGTAAGGAGGATGCGGGGTGAACGTACTGAACTGAATGACTATCGTTCTAAATCATTAAAGCTCCATGGCCTGATATGTGCCAAGTGTGGTCGCGAGTTCGACCAGAAAAGCCAGAACCTTCTTACTGTTCACCATAAAGATGGAAACCATAATAACAATCCTAAAGACGGTTCAAATTGGGAGAATCTCTGTGCTTATTGTCATGTAGACGAGCACAGTAGGGGGATTCTGGCTAACTATCTACAGGAAAAATAGGTGCTTAATGCCTTAGTTTGTGAAATCTGATTTATTGAATTACGTTTTGTAATGTAACAGTCCGGAACTAAATATCACGAATAGTCCTCAATTTATTTCCCACGCATTTATTATGTCATTTTATTCTTGACATGTGGAGATGAAAAAGTGTAAAAACGCATTCCTTTGAAAATGGGATGCAAAACGCTACTGATCCGAATGGAGATGTCGGTAAAATTCCGACCCTACAATTATTCCATTCCCGTCCGATGATATGTCAGAGCGATCAATCTGAAAAGCCTGTTCGATGCAAAAGTATAATAATATTTAACTCAAGCAGATTACATAAAATAAAAAAATACAATACCCAATAAAAATGGGT
>CAJBRY010000658.1 GCA_903958085.1 uncultured Geobacteraceae bacterium | reverse complement strand
TTGCTGCTTCCCAACCATTGCAGAACCTCACTGAGGACCTCCTTTGTACTATGACAACGCCTTTCAATCTTTTGAGCATCTTGACCTGGCGCAACCCAGTAACTGCCGTGAAAATCCGAACAAAATATTGTCAGTTTGTCATTAGCTTTACACATCGCCATTGCTGCAGGGACAATTTTGTCTGCCAGTAAAAAACACTCTCGAATTTCAGCTACCTGCGCAATCCATTTTAACTGGACAGCAAATCCGGTAATGACTGGACACTGAATCCGTTTTCAACTGGACAGTAGTTTTCTTATTTCTTCCCGTCAGGTTTTTGGTTTCAGGGTGTCCAGTTCATATCGTCTTTGACTGCGTTTTTCTCATCGATTCCCCTTTCATTTTTATCATATGTGCGTTGTGAACAAGTCGGTCCAGTACCGCGTCTGCGATAGTTGGATCACCTATGCTGTCATGCCATTTATCCACCGGTATCTGACTGGAGATTATGGTTGATGTGATGTTGTGCCGGTCTTCAAGAACCTCAAGAATATCCCTGCGTTCTTTGTCGTTGAACTTAGCCAGACCCCAGTCGTCAATTATCAGCACAGCATATTTAGCAAGTCTTGTGAGCAGTTTGCCGTAACTGCCATCAGCTCTGGCAATGTGTAAATCCTGAAGCAGTCTGGGTAACCTGATGTAATGGACGGAGTGCCCATGCCTGCAGGCACTGTTTCCCAGCGCGCAGGCGATAAATGTCTTGCCGCTGCCGGTAGGTCCGGTGATGATCACGTTTTGCTTACTATTCACCCAGCCGTTTTGCAGAAGTGAGATCAGTGCGTCCTTGGCTAGTCCTCTCGGTGTGCGGAAATCTATTTCTTCCGGGCAGGCGTTTGAGTAGCGCAACTTTGCTCCCCTCAACAGGTTTGTGAGTTTTCTGTTGTCACGAACGGCAACCTCCCGATCTACCAGTAATCCCAAACGGTCTTCGAAGGTGAGATCGGAATAGATTACGCCCTGTGTTTGCTCTACCAAGGCCTCTGCCATGCCGGAAAGCTTCATGCCGTTGAGTTTGGATATAGTGGTCTCCAACATCATTGGGCACCTCCCGCATAGTATTCGCTTCCACGAACATTATCGTGGAACAGCGGAAGAGATGCTTCAATAGTTTCGGGAATATCAGCCGCTTCAATACCTTTGTCCAATATGTTCTTGACGCTACGATAACCTATTGCCTGTAGCGTAAGAGCTTTGTCACACGCCAGTTCCAGGCGATCATGGCCGCATGATTTAGCCAAGCGCAACAGTCCCAGGCATTTACGGTAGGCTTGGTCGACATGGGGAACGCTTTTAATAATGGAGTCGATCATGATGCCGGTTTTTATTCCTATGCTCGCACCCCAATGCTGCATACGCTCCGGTGTCCATTCCAGATGTTTTTGGTGAGCGGGTGGACGATGTTCATGTTGGGTGACATAAACGTTTCGTCTATGGGTTCTGGAGTGAGAAGCCACCCTCTTGCCGTTATGAAGAACCGCAACAGTTGTCAAGGTCAGGCAGACCTCAACCTTTTCACCAATCAGGGTATACGGGACGCTGTACCAGGAACCATGCACTACCACGTGATAGTCAATGTGCACTTTGGCCTGTTTCCATTCCTGAAGCTCGAAACGTTTCATAGGTAAGGGTTTCAGCGCTGGTTTATCGGTTTCTTCGAAGAGCTGATTCCTTGATTTGCCGATTCCTTGCATGGGGCGGTCGTTCAGCTTTTCCAGTGCTTCAGCAATGCCATCTCTGAGTTCGGTCAGCGAGAAGAAAGTGTGGTTACGCAGAACAGCAAGGATTCGTCTCTGAGCATTGAGTACGCCGTTTTCAACTTTGGCCTTGTCACGTGGTTCAAGAGGACGGGCAGGAATGACAACGGTGTCATAATGGGAGCAGAGTTCTGCATAGACCGGATTGGTCTCGGGATCATATTTACAGGATGTCTTTATTCCAGATTTCAATTGATCTGGTACTACGCAGGTCGGAACACCGCCGAAATATTCGAAGGCCTCGATATGTGCTTTCGTCCAGTCTGGTATTTGCTGACTGGCAACCGCTGTGGCGAATATTCGGGAACTGGCACCTATGACCGCCACAAACAGTTCGGGTTCAATTACTTCGCCGGTTTCACGATCAACATACGAAGGACGGTCACCGGAGAAATCAACAAACAACTTATCTCCTGCCTTGTGATCAAATCGCATGACCGGATCAAGACTCTTTCCCTGACGCCGGTATAATTCGGAGAATTGGCTGCGACCATAACCATCCGGGTGAATGGCACGATACTCTTCCCAAAGAAGTTGGAGCGTCACCCCTTTCTTCTTCATCTCGTTTCGCAGGAAACTGAAGTCGGGCATCGGCTTGCGTAATGGCGGCGCAGTGCCGTCAGAATACAGAATTGTTTTCAAAGAACTGTCGTCAAGAACGGAAAGCGCTGCCCAGTCCTGACCTGATTTGCCGGCACGTTCAATATAACCGCCAACCGTTGTAGGAGAGGCAGCACAGGAGCGGGCAATTGCACGTTGACTAAGGCCATGTTCAAAATGGAGCCTCAATACTTCTCTTACTGTTCGCATAGATTTCTTCCCGCCTTTCTTCACCATGGCCTCCGGAACTTTTTTCCGGGCATGGTAGATGTTTGCGACGAGAAGAATAAGAATTTTTTAGTCCGAAACTGACTGGACACCAAATCCGGAAATCTGAAAAAAGTGTCCAGTTCAAATCGGATTCACTGTCCAGTCAAAACCGGATTGAGTGTCCAGTTACTTCCGGATTCGGTGTCCAACTCAAACCGGATTGGGTGTCCAGTGTACTCCGGATTTTGCAGATGTGATCAAATCACCCATAGTCCACCATCCTTGCCGGAAGATTACAACTACGGGTTGCATAGCGCTACGTAACTAAAGTTGTATAAATATGGATCTTATTTACTAAATATGAGTTGAAGTAAGGGCAATTGTATTGTACTGCTACTGAAGGCTTGTATCCCTGACACCTTCTGGAGGCGGTATGAATTGTCAAGAAGCATACGCAGAGCTTGTCGCAGAAAGAAAGAGGTGCCAGATTTGTTCTGAATCTGAATCTGAATCTGAATTGACGAACCCTGCCTGTATTGCGGGTGGAATCTATGATCATGACCATGACCATATTGGCCCGTGGAGTCGCTGGCAGGGGAACTTAAATGCCAATA